>JBDRON010000056.1:0-84305 GCA_043810025.1 Elusimicrobiota bacterium | reverse complement strand
TATTGGAAATTGAAAGTTTGGCAAAAATCAAATTTTCCCCCTTTGGAAAAGGGGGATCAAGGGGGATTTAAAAAACAGTATTTAAATCTCCCCTACCCCTCTTTATAAAAGAGGGAGAAAAAGTGCCAGCATTGCAAGTATGAACTGTTGTATACCTGAATAGTTACGGTAAGGGTTAAATAAAAAACTTGACCAATTTAGATAATTTTATAGAATGATCTAAGATGTTATCCAATACGATAGTCGAGATCTCTGTCCAATGAAGGAAAAAAAATTGCCGTTAGCTGCCACAGAAACAAATTGGTATTTGTTTAATCTTCTTTATCGGTATTTTGGTCTCTTTCTCGGTCTGGTTTGGGCAACAATTTTATATTTGCAAAATCTGGAGAGGCAAACTTCCTTCGTTCTTTTTGCTGCGATCGCCGGCCTGATAGTTTTTAATTTTTTTAACACGCGGTTTCTCACCCGGAAAAACCATCCTTTGGTCCGTGATATTTTGTCTTTTGCTTTTAATCTGGCTTCCATCAGTTTGCTTGTTTATACAACCGGCGGATATCTTTCCAGCCTTTGGGTAATGTATCTAATCCCGCTGATGGCCCTCTCCCTTACCGCAAACAGCAGTCAAATTTATATTGGGATTGCTGCGGCTTCCATTTTACAGTCGCTGTTTTATTTTCATTTTTTGTTTTTTTCCAACCCTTATCAGGGAACCTTGCTGATAAAAATTGGAATTTTTGTTATCGTCGGAACAGCCTTCAAAAAGGCGGCTGATCTGGAAAGGGGGGCCCGCCATCAGGAAATGAAAAAAAACGAAGAACTATCCAGGATTAAAGAGCAGCTCATCCAATCGGAAAAGATGTCGGTGTTAGGGGAAGTTATTTCCGGTTTCACCCATGAACTAAGCAACCCCCTGACAGCGGTAGTAAGTTTTTCACAAATAATCGAACGAGCCCCCGTTGAAGAACGAGACAAGATATTGCTGCAAATAAAAGAGAATGCCTTGCGTTGTAAAAAAATTATTGAAAACCTTGTCACTTTTACCCGCAGTTACAAATCAGAAAAAAGGTTGTGCAGTATCAACAAATGCCTGGAAACAGTTCTTAAAATAAGAGAATACGAATTGAAATTGTCCAATATTGAGTTAATCCGTCAATATGATCGAGATATCTATCTAATGGTTGACGAAAATAAACTACAACAGGCTTTTTTTAATCTCTTAAACAACGCGCACCAGGCGCTGTCGGCCTGCAATAAGCCGGCCAAACAGATTAGCGTAAAAACCGGCATCAAGGAAGGACGGATCATTATTGAATTTTCTGACACCGGAGAAGGTATTCCTAAAGAAATTCTGCCAAAAATATTTAATCCTTTTTTCACCACCAAAGAAAAAAATACCGGTTTGGGCTTAAGTGTCAGCTACGGGATAATCAAAGAACACGGCGGTAATATTTTTGCTCAAAACAATCCGTCGGGTGGAGCGCAATTTATTATTGAATTACCGATAACAAGGGAATAACTAACGGGTCATGCGTTATGTGTCATGGGTTCTGAGTTTAAAGGAATCGATTCTTTTAAACTCAAGACTCAAGACTCAAGACCCATGGCTCAAGACTACGACTATATCGAATAATAGTAAAAGGAGAAAAAAAATGGGAAAGATTTTGGTTGCGGATGACGAGCTGTCAATTACCGATGCTTTGAAAATTATTTTGGAGTCGGAAGATTTCGAAGTTATCGTTTGCAGAAACGGCAAAGAAGTATTGAAAAAAGCCAAAGAAGCGGATATCGATCTGATTATTTTGGATATAATGATGCCCGAACTTAGCGGTTATCAGGTCTGCTCAATTCTAAAAAGCGAACCGGCTACACAGTTTATTCCGATAATATTTCTGACCGCTCTCTCCCAATTAGACGATAAGATTAAAGGTCTCCAGCACAAAGCCGACGATTTCCTCACTAAACCATTTAATCAATTAGAGCTGCTAACCAGAGTAAAAAGTTTGCTGAGAATCCGCAAACTCAATGATTATTTGCAGGAAAGTTTGCGCAAATTAAAAAAGGCGGAAGATACAAATAAAAGCTTGTGCCAATTTCTTGGTGATGAATTAAAATCATCTTTGACCGCCTCCAATAACGGATTAAATTTGCTGCAGCAAAAACTTAGCGGCAAAATTAGTCAGGAAGAAACAGTAATACTCAATAAAGTGGAAACCGAAACACAGCATATTCTTGAACAGTTAGAAAATATCGCCGCCAGCTATCAGCTGGAGGATTATGAATAAAAATTTATCTGAATGGGTAAAAAAACCAGCCCGTTCCTCCTTAGATAAAATAACATCGATCTTATTTATAACAAATATCCGACTCTCGATACCGGTCTTTAACAGCCTCTGCAATCTCTTGGACAATTGACGGTAATTTTTGTTCGATTTCCGGTGAAAGCGACTCGCCAAATTTGTCGGCCTTATTTATCCCGATCCCATAAATATAAATTTGCCTGGGCATCAGCATTCCGCTTTGCCCGGCTAATTCCAAAGCTTCCGCCAAACCCATTCCGTGAGAAGACTGCAAGTGGATTGAACAGATAGCCGATCTGTTAATTTCACAAACTTCCCCCACAGCCATACTGTCATCAAGCACAGCGTCAATAATTACTGCCCGGCTGTATCCGCCAAGAAAATCAATTAACCGCCAACCGGCATAAGATGCTTCTCTAAACTCCACAGCAAACACTGATCTTGAATTCAGCAAAAACTCATAGACTTTTCTGCCAACGATAATTCCCGCCGCATCATCGGACAAAATCGGGTTGCCAAGACCCAGAATTAAAGTTTTATTGTTTTTCATTCCGCATTCCGCAATCGCCAATCCAAAATCCACTGTTAATCCCGCCGAAGCGTCTTTATGACTTCACCTTGATGATTTTTCAGGTTAACGATCAGCGGCATTTTGCCGGGCAAGGAATGGGTAGCGCAGGACATACAGGGATCATAAGCCCGAAAAGCCATCTCCACCATATTCAGCAAACCGTCGTTAACCTGCCCTTTTTTAATCAATCCTTGAGAAACTTTGGTTACCGACAAACACATCGCCGCATGGTTATTGACGGTTGCTACAATCAAATTAACGGCCTTAACCATTCCGTCAGCATCAGTTTTGTAATGGTGAAACAAAGTGCCGCGCGGGGCTTCGACAACCCCCACGCCTTCATCCGGCACAGCTGTAGGTATAACGCGGACATCCGGTGAAGTAATATCTTTATCCTGACTCAACTCCAGCATCCGTTCCGCGGCATAAAGCAGTTCCACCAACCTGGCCCAATGAAAAGCCAAAGTATGATGAACCGGCTTCCCGCCAAGAGTTTTATACATTTTTTCGTACTCGGTCTGAGCCAGCGGGGTAGACATCCCCTCAGCCGCATTCAAGCGAGCCAGCGGAGCAACCCGAAATACCCCGGAATCTTTTCCGTCAACAAGCCCTTTCCAGCCCACCTTCTTCAGGTAAGGAAATTTCAAATAAGTCCAAGGCTCGACATGTTCGGCGATGTGTTCTAAATAATCGGCCGGTTTAAATTTGGCAAACTCTTTTCCTTCGGGATCAACCACCCGGATAGCGCCGTCGTAAAAATTGACCAGGTTATTTTTATCCACCAGACCCATATAATAAGTTTTCAAATAATAAAGATCCTTAGACAATATTATATCCAGATAAGTTTTGTTTTTTAAAACCGTATCTTCAAAAATTTTTAAAGAAAATCTGGCAAACTCGATACAGGATTTAGCTTTAATTTCAATTTCCTTTCGTTCGTCTTCGTTGATTGCTTTGGAGCATCCGCCGGGCAAACCACAAACCGGATAAGCGGCTCGTCCCCCGATCGTTGTCTGAATGTCCTGCGCATAAGCCCGGTGTTTGATTACCTCTTTGCCGATATCCACGCCGACTTTAGCAATTACCCCTAAAATATTTCTCTCCGCCGGTAAAGCATCGGGACCCACAACAAAATCGGGAGCAGCCAAGGCATAAAAATGAGCGATATGGGAATGCATGATATGGGCCATATAAAACAACTCCCGCAGTTTTTTTGCCGCCGGCGGCGGATCAACTTTGTAAACGGCATCCACAGCCTTACTGGAAGCAAGATGATGGGCTTCCGGACAAACCCCGCAAATCTTCGCTGTAATTCTGGGCAATTCTTCGACCGGCCGGCCTTCGCAAAACTTTTCGAAACCGCGCAGTTCAGGGATCTGTAAATAAGCCTTCTCCACATCCCCTGCATCGTTCAAAAATATCTCAATTTTACCGTGACCTTCGAGCCGGGTGATCGGATCGATAGTAATTTTCCTCATTCTAACCTCCCTTTCTAATTAGCGGTAATGTCAAAAATAATATTACTAAAAACGCGGTTTTTTTAGTTATTCCCTCCTTTGTAAAGGAGGGTTAGGGAGGATTTTTATCGTCGTAAAATCCCCCTTGATCCCCCTTTAAAAAGGGGGAAACCCAGCCTTAAGGGGAAGGGAATTCTTATTTCTTATACAGAGATTTAGGCAAAGAGAACTGATAAAATATTCCTAAAGGGTCTTTGATTCCGGAGATTATTTGATCAATTTCCTCCTCTTGATCGGAATCAATCAGCGAAGCTACAGCGCTTAGCATTTTAGCCCCCTGGTCAACTACTCCCGGCGGTGGTCCGTAACAGCCTCTACAAGGAATATTCACTTCCAAACAACGAGCTTTGCACCCGCTTCGCGTGGCCGGCCCGCAGCAAATTATCCCCTGTTCCAGCAGACATTTTTTCGGTTCGGGAATAATTTCTTGCGGCCGATAAAATTTCTTTATACTTCGTTCACTTTTCCGCTCCAAGGGACATTCATCACAGACGGCTTTTTCCAATCCGATCACTGAACCGGGCGCCGGCCATTGATTCTTGACGATAGCATCGATGGCTTTTAACACCCATTCGGCAGTCGGTGGACATCCCGGAAGATAATAATCAACGCTAACCACTTCATCTAAAGGCAGGACCCGCGGAAAAAATTCCGGTATTTCCAATTCGCCTTCCGGCATTTTAGTTTTAGTTTGGGGACGAACCTTTTCAGGGTTTACTGTGGAAGGAGTAGTTTGATAGACCCGTTCTAAAATTTCTTCCCGGCTAAACTGGTTAGCTAAGCCCGGCACCCCTCCCAGACCGGCGCAAGCGCCAAAAGCCACCAGCGTCTTGGATTTAACTCGCAGCATTTTAGCTCTATGTTCCGCTTCAGAATTACGTATCCCGCCGTTAAATAAACAGACATCAATTGTTTTATCCGGCAGCGCCTCAATATCTTTATATTTGCCGTCAACAACCAGCGGCCAAAGCAAAATGTCGGCCACAGCCGCCACAGCCAAAATTTTTTCATTTATATCCAGCGCCGCGATTTCGCATCCGCCGCAGGACGCCCCCCAATATAAAGCCAGTTTAAGTTTACCCATCTACATCCTCCTTTGGAAAATGAACGCAAGATATTCAAGCTGCTCTATTAACTCTTAACGGTCCCAGTTTCTTTAAAGTATCCGCCATTTCCGTGACCAATTGAGAGAATTTTTCGCCTTCACCGGCCGAAACCCAGTCAAGCCGGAAACGTTCTTTCTCAATGCCAAACTGCTTGAGCATCTGGTCCAACAATTTTTTCCGGCGCAGCATTTTGTAATTACCTTCCTTATAATGACAGTCGCCGGGATGACAACCCATCACCATTACTCCATCAGCTCCCTCTTTAAAAGCCTTGAGCACGAACTGCGGCTCCACCCGGCCGGAACACATTACCCGAATAGTCCGCAAGTTTGCCGGTATCTCTTTATGCTGATTACCTGACTGGTCGGCTCCGGCATAACTGCACCAGTTACAAAAAAATCCGACAATTTTCGGTTCGAAATCATTTTTGTTCATTCCATAACTCCTTCGATCTCGGCGAATATTTGCCGGGCGGTAAAATGTTTATTTTCTGCCGCACCGGACGGACAAGAGGCGGCACACACCCCGCACCCTCTACACAAAACATCGTTTATTACCGCCGTTTTTCCTTTTGCGTCAAAACTTATCGCTTGATAGGGACAAAGGGGAACACAAACCAGGCAGGCCCCGCATCGTTTCTCATCAATGGTGGAGACAGCTGCTTCCAGCTCAAGTTTTTCTCCGGGAACAAGGATATTCAAAACCATCCCCGCTCCGGCCTGCGCCTGTAAGACAGATTGAGCGATATCTTTTGGTCCGGCGGCGCATCCGGCAATATAAATTCCCCGGTTAGTCGTCGAGGCCGGAGAGATTTTTTCGTGTTCAGCCAAGTAAAACCCATTTTTATCCCTGGCTAATCCCAGTAAAATTGCCAGATCCTCCACCCCGGACGAAGGCACGATTGCCGGCGCCAGGACCACCATATCCACCGTTAAGGAACCGCCGCCGTAATTAACTAATAATCCTTTCCCGCTAGCGCCGATTTTGATTTCGTTGGGATTATTCACCCGCAGGTAGCAGGTTCCCTCCGAGGCAAATTTATTATAAAACTCCTGATAACCTTTACCGGGCAAACACCAGTCGGAGTAAATTTCGTAGGTTTTGATATTACCGAGTTTTTTTCTGGCCAGATGGGCCAGCTTAAGGCTATAAGCGCAGCAAACACCGCTGCAATAGTCCCGGTAATTTTTATCCCGGCTGCCTGCACAGTGGATAAAGGCAATGGAATTAGGCGGTTGATTGCCGGCAGTTAAAATTTTTCCTCCGGTTGGTCCGGTAGAACTGGTTAACCGCTCAAACTGATAACCGTTAACAACATTTGGCAGGTGAGGAGAAAAATTTTCCAGCCGGCTGACATCCATAAGCTCAAAACCTGTGGCCACCACTAGCGCTCCGACTTGCACAGAAACAGTTTTATCCTTTTGTTCGTAATCAACCGCGCCGCACGGACAAGCATCCTGACATTTCCGGCAATCTTCACCTTTGATAAAACGCAGACAGTTTTCCCGATCGATTACCGGTAAATTAGGAAGCGCCCCGGCAAACGCGGTATAAACAGCTCTCCTTTCCGAAAGGTTACCGTCAAACTTATTTTTCACTTTAACCGGACAAACCTCAAAACAGGCCCCGCAGCCGATGCATTTATCGGCATCGATAAACCGGGCTTTGTTTTTAACTTCCACTTCAAAATTGCCAAAAAATCCTTTTACATTTTCCACTTCACTATTGGTTAGCAGGGTAATTTGTTGATGATGAAGAACATCGTCTTCTTTTGGTTCCAGCATACAAGGAGCGCAATCTAAATTTGGGAAAACATCTTCATAGGCCGCTACCTTCCCGCCAATCCAAGGTTGTTTTTCCACCAGATAGACCTTCCTGTTTTTCTGAACAGCCGTTAAAGCCGCCGACATACCGGCAATACCGGCTCCGATTACCAATAGATCGGTTTTACATTCAATTTCTTTCTTTTCTAAAGGTTTGTGCAATCTCACCCTTTTCAGCGCCGAATTTAATTGGGAAACCGCTTTTTTCAAAGCCGCCGCCTTATCTTTAGTAACCCAGGCAATTTGCTCGCGAAGATTAACCATCTGCAGGAGATAAGGATTCAATCCGGCTGAACTTAGGACTTTTTGGAAGGTTAACTCGTGTTGTTTCGGAGAACAAGCAGCCATTACTACCCGGGAAAGTTTTTTCTCCATAATTATGCGCTTCAGTTCCTCTTTTCCTTCATCTGAACACCACAAGCGATGAATTTTTACTTCTACTACATCATCGTGCTTTTCGGCAAACTTGGCTAATTCTGCCGTTTCGATACTCTCAGAAATATTTGTGCCGCAATCACAAATGAACACCCCAACCTTTTCTACCATTCCCCCCCCTTTACCAGCCAGCTATTTTGTCCGAGCGAAATGACCAATACAAACATCAAATAATATTCCAGCCTGCCAAAACTGCTTCTTTCATTTCGGTTTTATCTGTTCCTTAAAGGTCTTGAACAATAAAGACGCCGGATAAGGTTTTTGAAGAAGGACCAGACCTTTTTCCTGCACGGCCGCCAACTGGGATTTTTCGTCCAGATAACCGCTGACCAAAACTACGGCTAAATCGGGCTTAAGCAATAATAATTCCTCCGCCAACTGCAGGCCATTTTTATCCGGCAAAACCACATCGCTAAAAACAAGCTGAAAATTTCCTGTATCCCGCTTAAAAATTTCCAGGGCCTGCCGGGCATCAACGGCATCACAAACATCATAGCCGTTATCTGCTAAAAGCCGGCAAACAAATTTGCGCACATTTTCTTCATCTTCAACCAGAAGTATCCGTTCCCCCTTACCCTTGTGTTCATTTAAAATAACCGCAGCCTCTTCAATAATTTCCTTTTCTATCGCGGTATTGACCACAGGCAGGTAAACCTTAAATATTGCTCCTTTCTTCGGCTCGCTCTCCACATTAATCCAACCCTCGTGCTGGGCAATAATTCCGTAAGCCGTAGAAAGCCCCAGTCCGGTGCCTTTATTTTTCTCTTTGGTGGTAAAGAACGGTTCGAAAATACGCTTAAGAATTTCTTCGTTCATTCCGATTCCGTTATCTTGAACCGAAAAGCGGACGAACCGTCCCGGCCGGGCGCCGGGTAAAATTTTGTTTTCCTTCCCGCTAATATTTACATTCTCCGTAGAGAAAGTAATTTTACCTCCACCGGGCATCGCATCGCGGGCATTAAGCACTAAATTCATAATTACTTGTTCCACCTGCCCCGGATCAAGATTTATTTTTTCAATTTTTGGTTCCAACTCCAGAAATAGTTTAATATCTTCCCCGATCAGCCTCTGGAGCATTATGACCATGTCCCTAACCAGGCTGTTTAAATCCGTTAGCTGAACTTTCAGCATCTGTTTGCGGCTGAAAGCCAGAAGCTGCTGGGTAAGCAAAGAAGCCCGTTTACCGGCTTTATGGATTTCCTCAAGGTCTGCCCTTAAAACATCATTTTCGGCCAACCCGTTTAAGATCAGAGAGCTGTAACCCAGCACCGAAGTCATCAGATTGTTAAAATCGTGGGCAATACCGCCGGCTAACTGACCGATTGCTTCCAGCCTTTGCGACTGCAATAACCGTTCCTCCAGTTTCCTGCGTTCGGTAATATCCATTATTTTCCCGACACCGCCGACAATATTGCCTTGAATATTCCGGATTAGATCAATAAAATATTGATATTTTTTTCCCCCAAATTCCAGCTCGCCGGTTTCCCCTTTACCGGCAGCTTTCGCCCTTGAGAAAAGACATCTTTCCACCTCGGAACCGCCGGGAATAATTTCATGGCATTTTCGCCGGATTATTTCTCCCGCCGGCTTTCCGATTATTTCGGTCATTGCCCGATTGCAGCGCAGAATTTCCCCCTTAACATCCACTACTACTACCCCGTCGCTGATCGCGTCAAAAGTGGTTTGCCACTCTTGGGCGGAATTACGCAGGTAATCTTCATTTTTTTTCCGCTAAATAGCATAGCGGACGGAACGATCCAGTAAGGCCGCATCAATCTTGTCTTTACTTAAATAATCGGCGGCCCCCATCTGCATCGCTTTTACATCCGTTTTCCGGTCCCCCTGGCCGGTTAGCATAATGAACGGGGCTTTACAACCATTCTCGAGCGCCATAGAAAGAAGATCCAGCCCGGTATGCGATCCGATCCGATAATCAAGCAGATAAATATCGTGTTTATTCAACTTAATTGTTTCCAAAGCGGCGTCGTAGGCCGCGATCCAATCCAGCTCATAATGGACATCTTTAGACTCGGCTAATAAAGAACGGGTGATCACCCAATAATCTTCATCATCATCAACCAGAAGAACTTTTATTCGCTGATCATTCATCTAGACGCACCGCCTTAGGGAAATATTTTTTTCGACAATATAAGGACCGCTACTACTTTCAATTTCCGATATCCGCGAGGCAGGCATCAAAACTGGATTCGGAGCCGTTTCCGGTTTTGTCCTTCATCACGGGTAGAAAGAAAAATTTTGCCCAGCCGCCGGCACCACAGCCGGACATCTCGTTCCATAGTTTCGCAATCCCCAACAATCTCCAAAACATCTCCCGTCTTCATATCCGGAGATTTAACCGCAAGCTTTAAAACCGGTTGAGGACATTTCAAACCGCAGGTATCCAGAACTTCTACCGCCATAAAAATCCTCCTTTTTTATTTCGACTGCTCTACTTGGGCAATAAACCGGTATTTTTCCTTATTTCTTCAACCCGCATCCACCGCCATCTGTTTCATCGGCAAAGTAACGATAAATTTTGTTCCTTCCCCGGGCTGGCTTTGGGCGGTTATTGCGCCACCGTGCCACTCAACTATTTTTTTGCAAATTGCCAGCCCCACCCCGGTTCCCTCGTATTCATCGCGTCCGTGCAGGCGCTGAAAAATTTCGAATATTTTGTTCGTGTATTGTTCGTCAAACCCGATCCCATTGTCTTCTACAACAATCAGGCAAAACCGTTTAACTGAAGAATCAGCGCCGGCCAACTGCACATCGTTTTTGTAGACCTTGATTACCGGCGGCTGATCTTTTTTGTGGAATTTCAAAGCGTTGCCAAGCAGGTTTTGAAAAAGCCGGCGAAGCTGCAGGGAATCTCCATTAACTACCGGTAAATCCCCGGCTTCCACCCGGCCATTAGTCTCCCGGAGCCGGATTTCCAGATCAGAAAGCGCTTCCTTCACTACAATGTTCAGATCAACAGCCATAAACGGTTGTCCTTTTTGGGTTACCCGCGAGTAGCTTAACAAGTCTTCAATCAGCTTCTGCATCCGAATAGCCGCACCCTGCATCCGCTGAATATAATCGCCTCCCTGACTATCTATGTTATCTTTATATTTAAGCATTAAAAGGTCGCCAAAACTTTTTATCTTGCGTAAAGGTTCCTGCAAATCGTGGGAGGCAACATAAGCAAAATCTTCCAAATTTGTATTGCTTTCTTTCAGCTTCTCCGTATAACTTTTTAGCTCTTCCCTCTGCTGCTTAATCTTGCCGATCGTTTGATTAAGTTCAACTCTTAGCTTGGTCAACAGTTCGTTTTTGGATTCCCTTAAAGGGGCGGCGGTTAAATCCCCTCCAGCCACCCGTCTTAGGATATTAAAAATCTCCGACAACTCCAGCGCCATTTCCAGACTAATTTCTTCCAATTCTTTTTGCGTCTGTTTCAGCTCAGATAAACCCAAGGTTAGTTCTAAATTATTTTGCTTTAATTGCTTAGCCAGATCTTCGTTTTCTTTTAATGATTGCCGAGTAGTTTTGATAATCCTGTAACCCAAAATTAGCGAAAAACCAATCCCCAAAAGAGAAATAATAATTAACAAACTGAAAGCGCTTCGAGTAATTTTTCTCGCCCGGGTTTTGGATTGCTGAATAATTTGCTCACCGGTCTCCAAGATTAACCGGCCGGTTTTTTTCAATTGTTCATCGTAAGAATTCAATATTTCCGTATTCAACGCCTTTTTCCCTTGGATTTGTTTGACAAACGTCAAAAATAATTGTCCATAAGTAAGCAGATTTTTTTCCAAAGTCCGGCTTTCCGCTAAACCAATATATCTTTTAGCTTTCATCTCCGGAATAAGATCTTGAATCCGGACATAAGAATTCCGCCATTGGGCAATAGCTTCCGGCGATACACCCCTAATTATAATGTTTTTTTCTTCTCTCCGGCAGAGCAGAATTTCTTTTTCCAACCGGTAACCGGCAATTACCCTGTCCTTGATATAACCGATTTTTTTCGCTGCATACCAGCCAAAAACGGCGATAGCCGTTATCAAGATGATTATGCTGATAAATCCAAGAAAAAAAATTTTGACAATGTTTGGTTTCAAGTTAACCTCCCTTCGTTTAGCCCGTTTATTGGGCATGTTCGCCGAAGATGCCGGATTGCACGGTGAACAGCCCCGGCCGCTGCTGCCTAAGATATTAATAACCGTTTTCTTAATATTTTTCAAGTAAATAATATTATATTCTAATATCCTGTATTATCACGGAAGACATTAAAATGGGCAACAAGAAGGAAATTTGGAGGATTAGTGCCGGTTTAAGCATTTCTTAACTTTTGGATAATTGACTTTATCTGGGTAGACAACTGCGGGGTAAAACTGAATTGGTCCCGGCTGTTTTCCAGAGCCGGTTCATAGTTAAGAAATCCAATCACATTTTTTTGGGGTAATTGGGCAGAAATATATTTTTCGTCCTCAAGGGAGCGAATTTTATTGCCGACGAAATAAATTTTTTTTATCCCGACTTCTTTGGCCAGTTTTTCCGAACGCAAAGCCGTATCCAGACTGCGGGCATTCGGTTCAGCAACAATAATAAAACCGTCGACACTGCCGGCAGTTCCCCGCCCTAAATGCTCGGTACCGGCAACCAAGTCGATAATTACCGCCTCGTGATTAAACAAAGCATGGGTGAGCAAAGCTTTCAGGAAAGAATTTTCCGGACAGATACAGCCGCCGCCGCCTTTCCGGACATAACCCAGCACCATCAGCTGAATCCCCTGATAAACCGGACAATATTTAGCGGGTATGTCATCCACCTTGGGGTTGAGGCGAAAATAACCGCCCCAATCTTCCTTGCCGCCCACCCGCTGAGCAATCTCTTCTTTCAGCTCGCTCATCGGCACAATTTTAAGGGCCGGCGGGAAACCTAAATAAACCGCCAAATTGGCGTCCGGATCAGCATCGATCGCCAATACTTTCTTCCCCGCTTCGGCAAAAATCAGGGCCAGACCGCAGCTTAAGGTAGTTTTACCAACCCCGCCTTTGCCGGCCACCGCTATTTTCATCGATTTATCCTCTGCATTGAATCGTTATGATTTTTCATCGTAGGGCAGGGCTTTAGCCCTGCGGTTTTAGAAACGCAAGCCTAAAGGCTTGCCCTACATTAAAACTCCTATACAATTAACTAAGTAAGTTCTGACGCTGAAAATAATCTTCTAGAATTTTTTTGTGATCAAAAACTATTTTCTCCGGCAATTTTTTTGGGTTGAAGACACCGATATTTTTGGCATCGCTGGCCGCCCGGAACCGGCCTTTTCCTTTAGCGGTAAAGACGGTAGAAATCGTCTGGAAGCGAGGATCGCGGTCCGGGGCGGAATAGGTGTGAAACTGCGCCAGATTTTCCAACTCCAAACCGGTTTCTTCTTTCGCTTCCCGCCGGGCGGCCTGCTCTAAACTTTCCCCGTACTCCACAAACCCGCCCGGTATCGCCCAGCCAAAAGGCGGATTTACCCGGTCCACCAAAATGATCCCGTCCCCATATTCGATAATAATATCCGCCGTCGGGATTGGATAGCGGCCCAGCTTCCTCCGGAGATAGCCGAGATAACCGAAAACAGACTCTTTAATTTTTTCTAAAGTATTATAAATTTTCATTTTTTGTTCTATCGATCTCCTCAGCCAGTTGTTGGGTGAATTTTAAAACTTTTTCCGCCAGTTCCGGCGAACGCGTACCCACCCCGCAGGCCGGGGTAATGATCACCTGTCTGAGCAGTTGTTCCTTAGAAATACCTTTTTGGGCCAACGATTCTATTTTCGTAAAGAAATTTTTACTCAATTTTTCCACATTTTCCTGTGAAACTGTTTCGCCGGTCGGCACCAACCCCCAGGCCAAGGTTTTACCGGAATTGATAAATTTCCTTAATTGATCGGGATAAAGATTCAGGGTATCAAAAAACTCGTAGGCGTCGAAGGAAAGGATATCAATCTCCGAATCCAGCAGTAACGACCAGTCGGTGTTGCCGCAGCAGTGCACCCCCACCGGGACCTTTTCCCGATGCACCGCCTCAATTATCTCATTTAGACAATTGATCACTTCCTGCCGGCTCAAAGCCGTAAAGGCTGAACCGTAGGCCGAGAGGTAAGGCTCATCCAGAAACAAAACAAAATCCTGATGCAGCCGGCGGAATTTTTGGATCTGCCAGCGGGCTTTCATCATACAGTTTTTCACAATCAAATCAACCATCTGCTGATTATAAAAAATCGACCGGCCATGCTCGTCTTTAATCGCCAAACCGAAAGTGATCGGACCGGTAATCTGTCCTTTAATCATTTTCAGCCGTTTGGGAGGGGATTGCTTGATCTGTTCGTAAAGGGTATGGAGACCGCAGGCATATTCCGGGGTAATCGCAAAATAATTTAAATCATCTTCCAGAAACCGTTCATAAAACTTTTCCAGATCTTTTTCCCACTCTGGCCCCTGTTTAAAATAGATTATATTTTTTTCTTCATTGATTACCAGGCCGGGCACGCACTGGGAATACTGAACATACATATTTTCTTTGAAACTTAGACGGGTAAGCTGCGGCCAGACCGGAAATTGCGGGAAACAGGCAAGCACCAAGCGACAGGCTTCCTCGGGGTTGAGGTGAGGCAGGCTCCCGATCATTGTCGCATAGGTAAAATTAGCCATTTAGTCTTTTTCCGGTTTTGCGCAAAGCGCTTTATAACTGCAGTTGGGAAAACAAACATCCTTTACCCCAAAAGAAAGCTTGTTATTGCAATCAAGATAATCGTAAGCCATGGTCTTGATTTTCTCGGCATCTTCCTGGGCAATACGGGAAAATTTTACTCCCAGCAGATAACTACTGTCTTTTTTGTCAAACCAGATAATCTTGCCTTCAACCTGTCTAATCCCGATCACCGGCAAATCAACTATGACGGAAGGCAAATGTTGTTCATCAACAAGCGGAAAAAAAGCAACCACGGTCATCCCGCCGCTGGAAAGCTGGGTGATCACGGCCGGAATGGCGGTTTCCAAAGTGGAGGGGAAAAAACGCAATTCAATTTGTTTGGCTAAATCGTGAATTACCGGAACTCGAAAATGTCTTCTTCGTTCAGAAACCGACCGCCGGTCATTGAACCGGCGCCGGTCTACATGCGAGACGGATAAATTACCTTTTCGCCGTTCAGTATCTTCTCTTCGATTCATCTTATCCTCCAAATTGCTTCAAAAAAATCAGGGTTGGATCAATCCTTTGCGTTGGGCAAACCGGCGCAGACGAAGTAAGGCTTTATGTTCGATCTGGCGAATTCTTTCCCGGGAAAGCTTAAAACGTCGGCCCACCTCATCCAGGGTTAATCTTTTTCCATCGTTAAGACCAAACCGCATCTGGATGACTGCTTTCTCTTTGGGAGAGAGCTGATCGATCACCTTGCTTAAATCATCGTTAGCCCGGAGCAGAGAAATAATGTGTTCCGGTGAATTTTTTTCACCATCGGGTATAACATCCTTGAGATAAAGATTTTCTTCCAAATTAATCGGAGCATCCAGAGAACTTAAACTTTTGGTCAGCTCGTTTAACTCCATAATGCTCTTCATCTCTCTAGCCGAAAGCCCAAGCCTTGACGACATCTCGGTCATCGTTGGAGCCCGGCCATACTGGCCGCGAAGTTTGTCCCATTCTTTAATCCATTTTCGCAGTCCTTCCCAGGCATGAGGAGGAATCCGAATGGTCTTCGATTGGGTATCCATGGCCCGGCGCATCGCCTGGTCAATCCAATAAGCGGCGTAAGTGGAAAAGCGGTTGCCTTTTCTCGGGTTATATTTCTCCAGCGCCCGCAGCATGCCCAAATTGCCTTCTTCAATCAGATCTAAAAACTCCATCCCCCAACGATGGTAGCGTTTGGCTAAAGTAATCACCAGCCGCTGATTACCTTCGATCAAGCGCTCCTTTGCTCTCCTGTTCCCGGTTTTCATCCACAGCTTCCAAAGGCTGTCAAACTCGTCGGCGCTTAAACGGGGAATCTTTCTGATCTGCTGAAAATATAGTTTTAAAGGATCTAACGAATCCACTTTTCTCCCTATGCCTTAATCACAAACTGATCGTATTGTTTATTACCTTCCAGCCGGCTTATTTTTGCTTGCTGCACCGATGCCCAGGGATGACCGGTTTTCAAACTTTCAATGAAATCTTCCAAACTTTTTTTATCCCCCTGCGCTTCCAGCTCCACATCGCCGTTAGCTAAATTTTTTACCCAACCCATGATCCCTAAGGCCTTTGCCTGCCGCAGCGCAAAGCAGCGGTAGCCAATCCCCTGCACCGTTCCCTGAATTAAAATATGCACGGCTGCCTTGGACAGCCCGCTATTCATCGTCATCCAATCCACATCCACAACTATAATCCGACTATTTAAAGCCTTAACGGGAGGAATTTTATCATAGAATAAAACAAAGAGCAAGAAATTTTTATTTTTAATCGGACACCGTTAAACCAATTTTTCCAGATAACGCCAGACCGGATAAAATAAGTTTTTTATCCCTCCCCAGCCCAAAGCCAGGAAAACACAGCCTAAAATGCTCCCCAAACTAACGAGGAAATAACTTTTTTGCCGGTTAATTTTTAACAAATGAGTCAGCAGTACTCCCGACCACATCCCCCCGCCAAAGGTAGGCATCGCCGTAAGCAAGATTACTCCCCATTCGTGAAAACGCAGTGATTTCTGAAAAAGAGTTTTTTTTTGCAGCTGTTCCAGTTTACTGTATAACTTTTCCAAAAATCTGGCGAGGAACCCAATTTTTTTGTGCTGCTCATAAAGATAATAGAGAAGAGGTATTTGGACTAAATCCATCAAAAATACCAATACAACTACCACCGACCAATCCCCGAACATCAGCATCCCTGTCGGTATGGAAACCAGCCGGCTAAAAAGAGTATGGATAACCGCTAAAGCCAAAATTTTTGAAAAATATGCCATTGTTCCGGATATTTGTACACATACCTCTCTAAGATTTTAACAAACTCTTTGGTAATTCTATAGGCTTCATTTTTCTGATCGTTATTGGCCAGGGGATAAATCGGCTCTTCCATAATTCCCCGGTAGTTGCCTTGACTATCCCGGACAAAAAACGCCACTAAAATCGGCGCTCCTGTTCTGATGGAAAGGAGGGCCGGACCGGTCGGAAACCGCGCCGGTTTTCCTAAGAAATTTATTTCCACTCCGCCCTCGCCATAAACCAAATCTCCGCCGGTAGCCAAGATTTCCCCATGCTTCAAAACCTTCATCCCCCGGCGCAAAGCGCTGCCCACAGGCACCCAATGAATCTGCCGCAAGCGGGTTTGGAGAAAAAGCCGGTCAATCCTTTGATCTTGATGCGGCAAATAAATCACATTAACCGGGAATCCCCACAAACCTAAGACCAACGCCCCTAATTCCCAATGTCCTAAATGGCCGGAAAGAGCGATGATCCCCTTTTTTTGTTTGAATAAATCTTCTACTTTATCCCGGCTGGGCGGTGTAACTATTTCTAAAAATTTCTTTTCGTCCAGGTGCGGGAATAAAAAAAAATCCACCAGATACTGGGTAAAATACACCACTGCCTTTCGGCTTTTTAGCAGGCATTTTTTTTCGCTAACACCTAAAATCCGACTTAAGTTGCTTTGAATGTTCAACCTTATTTTTCTGCTGATCAACCAACTGATCGTAGACGCCAGATCAGCCAATAAATAACTAATTCTCCGAGGCAAAAGGCGGACCAGAACAGAAATAAATTTATAGATTAAATAAACCGACATTGTTATAATTTAGCGAAAAACACAAAGTTTAAAAACTTTTGAAAACTCGAAGTTAAGGAAATTCAATGTGTAGCAAAAATCTAATTTCCCCCTTTTTTAAAGGGGGATAAGGGGGATTTAGACAATAATAATTACCAAATCTCCCCTAACCCCTCTTTATAAAAGAGGGGAACAAAAGAAGAAGGAAATTTTAAAAGTCAGCGCCGAAAGCGACTAACTTGATTCTTTTATCTTTTGACTTTAAGTTTTGCGCTTTGCGTTTTACACTATTGTCGGCCAGCCGATTTGTTTCAAAACCAATAAAGCCGTATTATAAGCCGCATCAGGCTGGGCCATGGAGAGGGCTTGATGGCGCATCCGGGACAGTTTTACCGGATGAGAAAAAAAATCACTTACATAATGAGCCAATTCTTCAAGATTATCCGCGCGTTCAGCAACACCATGTTTAATTAAATAACTGCTGTTTCTTTCCTCCTGACCGGGTATCGGATTGACAATAATCATCGGCAAACCTTTTGCCAAGGCCTCTGAAGACGTTAATCCACCGGGTTTGGTAATCAAAATATCCGCCGCTTCCATAAACTTGTCAATCCCATCGATATAACCAAAAATGTGAAACCGATGAATACTTTTGGCAAAATCTTTTTTTAAAGAACGCCGCAATTTTTCATTCAGTCCGGTAATTACCGCCACCTGAAAAGGAATGGATATCCAATCCAGGGCGGAGAGTATACTCTCGATCGGCCCCAGCCCTTGACTGCCGCCCATTACCAATAAGACCGGCAAATTGGGTTTAAACCCCAAACTGAGCCGGGCGTCTTCTTTTCCGACCTGCTGATTAAACACCGGATTGATCGGGATGCCAAAGAGATAAATTTTTTCTTCGGGGATGCCTTTTTTCATCAGTTCCCGCCGGGTACTCTCATTAGCCACGACATAAGCATCGACTTCTTTATAAACCCAGTAAGCATGGGCGGCAAAATCCGTAATCACGGCGATCAACGGCACGTTAATCTTCCGGTGTCGTTTCGCGGCAGCCACCACACTACAGGGAACAGCCTGGGTACAAACAACGGCCGAAGGATGAAACGAGGCAAGCAATTTTTTGAATTTCCTGGAATTAAGGCGGTTTAACACCTCGCGAATTTCCTGCGTGGCGGTAACCACATCGGGGTTATCGTAAAGATAATCCCAAAGAAATGGTGTCCGTTTAACAATTTGCAGATAAGTGCCGGCAATAAATTTGCCCACAAAAGGATAGGCATAATTAAAGGAATCCAACCCTAAAGTCTTTGCTTCCGGGACAATTTCTTTTATCGCTTTTTGAATTGATTCAGCCGCCTGTTGATGGCCGGAACTAACCGAAATATAAAGAAAAAGTATTTTTGGCTCGCGCATTGGCCTTACTCCCATTCGCTGATAATTTTACCGTCCGGCAAGAACCCTGTAATCTCCTTTAACATTAAAGAAAAAATTTCGCCGAACCGCTCCAGCTCTTCCGGATCAACCGGCTCATCTTCATTAAACTTCTGCAAATTACGATACATCCGCTCCGTAACCTTTTCCAGCCAATCCGAGGAAGATTCATCATCAATGATTTCCTGATAATCCTGATAACGGCTCAAAGCATGATTAAACTGTCCGACAATCTGCTCTTCCGTAAAGTCGAATTGTTCTACCAGTCCCTGATAATAATCCCGGTGCAGATTTTCTAAAATTTCGTTTTCTAAATGCTCATTATTAAGAATTTGGCGAATTACCTGAATCACGGCAAACACATTAACGATGATCATTTCCCGCCACAAATAATTTTCTTCGCTAGATGAGAAATCAATTTTTTTAATATTTTTCAAGCCTGTCTTGACAATAAAATCGGCCAATTTTTTCTCCAATTCCTTAGCGCTGACCGCAGATTTTTGCTTTTTTTTCATCCGGACTTCCTCTGCCCACGATTTAATTTGCCATTTACTTCCATCTATAATACAAAAAAATACTTAAACAATCAAGCTGTACAAGATGCAAGTAGCTTGAGTCTTGTGTCTTGCGACCTGCAGCCTGTGACTTGTGACTTGACGAAACTGGAAAATTTGGTATAATTACGCATATTGCATATCGAAGCTGACAATTAACGGCTTTTTGGAGGAAAAAATGTCTAAAAGGAAAGATAGAAAAGCTGTTTTGCAAACCGCTGAGGCAAAAGTATTACCACTTAACTCCGGTCTTAGCCGGAGAGGAAAAAAAATAATTACTTTCGCGATTATTATTGTGATCATCGGTTTCTATATCCTGACCAAAACCAACCCGCAAGGCGATAATTGGGCCAGCAATCTATCTCAGCTCCTGATCATCGCCGGCTATATTGGCATCGCTTTTGGGATAATTTTATAAAATCGTTTTTCCTCAAACCCAGCACCCCCCCTTATTTTTAAAAAAAACAGTGGAAATTTTCTTTCTTTCCATGTATATATTATGAAGCAGGCCGCAAGTCACAGGCTGCTTGCAGCCTGTGACTTGCAGTAAATTAAACACACACATAAGGAGGTAAAAAAAATTTTTAGGATAGCGATTCTTTCCGACACACATATGCCGATGCGGGCAAAAAATCTTCCTGACGAATTAATCGAAGAGCTAAAAAAAGTAGATTTAATTCTTCATGCCGGTGACTTTGTCAGCAAAGAAACTTATGAAAAGTTAAACTCCATGGGCATAAAGATGGAGGGTGTCTGCGGCAACATGGACGAACCGGCGCTCTGTAAAATACTTCCTGAACACAAGATAATTGAGATCGAAGGCCGGCGGATTGCCCTCACCCATGGCAGCGGCAGTCCTTTTAATCTGCCGATTTCTCTCCTAAAAAAATACAGCGGCGAAAAAATCGATTGTCTGGTTTTTGGTCATACGCATAAACCTTACAATAAAGTCCTCAACGGCATACTTTGTTTTAACCCCGGCTCACCCACCGACCGGGTATTTTCCATCTATCGTACTTACGGACTATTGGAAATTTACCCTACCGGAATTAAAGGCATGATTAAACAGCTGGCTTAAAAAACCGGCGGTAAACAGGGAATTAGGGCGCCTGCGGTGCGGGCTTTTTAGTTCCCCGACTCTTAGGCTTTTAGGCTGACGTTCATGCTTCCCGTCCGATAGCCGGCCAAATCCAAAGTAACATATTGATAGCCTAATTTTTTAAAACTGGAAATAATCTTCTCCCGGATATCATCTTTAATGATTTTTATTAATTCATTCTTTCCGACCTCAATCCGGGCAGTTGATCCGTAATGGCGCACCCGAATTATTTTAAAACCTAACTTAGACAGGTTTTTCTCGGCCCGTTCGATCCTGCCCAGCGATTCCCCGGTAATCGGCTGCCCATAAGGAAACCGCGAAGCCAAACAGGCTTGCGCCGGTTTATCCCAGGTCGGCAGGTCCCATTCCCTGCTCCAAAAACGAATTTCTTCCTTCGTCAGCTTCGCCTGTTGGAGCGGGTGCAGCACATTCCATTTAGCCGCCGCCTTCACCCCGGGACGAAAATCGCCTCGATCGGAATAATTCAACCCGTCAACAACCACCATCTTTTTCTGATCGGCCAAGACAGTCAACTTGGCAAACAGTTCGTTTTTACACCAGAAACATCGTTCCACCGGGTTGTCGGCAAAATTTTTATTTTTCAATTCTTCGGTTAAAATAACTTGATATTTGACCCGTAATTTTTTTGCCAAACTAACAGCCGATTTTTTTTCCGCCCGGGGATAGGTCTCGCTTTCGGCAATCACCGCAAAAACATTTTCCCGGCCAAGAAATTTTATCGCCGCCAGCAAAAGAAAAGCCGAATCCACCCCGCCGGAATAAGCCACCAGCACCCGGCCCAATTTTTTAAGAATTTTTTCTAAATGGTTAAGTTTGGAGAACATATTTTTATTTATCGGAGCTTTAATTCCCCTCTTTATTAAAGAGGGGTTAGGGGAGTTTAAAAATATAAAACCCAACCCCCTTAATCCCCCTTTATCAAAGGGGGACATTTTAATACAACTGATCCCCCAAAATCAATTCGAAAATCTGGCGGTGGCGCCGGCATAATAAGTGCGGCCGGGCAGAGGATAGCCCTGGCGGATAATATATCTTTTATTGGTTAGATTGTCTACACCGGCGAAGAAATCCCAGGAAATAATTTTTCGGGAAACGCGCAACCCCCATAAAGTATAGGAAGGCAGTTTTGTTCCCGTTTTATCGTCAGAAGCATACTGTTTATCGACATACTCCAAGCCAGTATTAATATTCCAGGCCGCAGAGGGCTGGTAACCGATTTGATAAGTAAGCCGATGCGCCGGCGTATAAAACCACTCTACATAGCGGCTGGCCTTAAAATCGTATTTGCGGTTGTGAAGGAAAGAATAACCAAGTTTACCACTCAAATTAGAAAAAAAATTGTTCTCCAGTTCCAACTCCAGACCTTGATTAATAACTTTGTTATTAACCGGATGCCAGACTCCGGTATTAGCATCTTCGGACCAACGAATCATCTCTTTGACCCGGGAATGAAAATAAGTAAGCCGGGCCGTCAGACTTCCCCTGATTTTATATTCGGTTCCACAATCCCCGCCCAAAGAAATCTCCGGTTTTAAATCCGGATTACCACCGGATGGGTAATACAAATCATTGAAAGTCGGTACCCGATAGGCGCGGCCAAAATTAGTAGAAAATTTTATTTGTTCATTAGCTTGATAGATCGCCGACAGACGCGGATTAACCTCAGCGCCAAAAGTCTTATGCCGATCATATCGAACACCAGGAACAACCGTTAACTTTTTCAAATGCAAGTTATCTTCCAGGAAAAAGGCGAAGTTGCCGGCTTTCTTATTTATTTGTTCGCTGTCGGCAAGTTGATCGGTCAAAACATAGTAATCGGTATGCAGGTTTGTCCCTAAAACAAATCCATAGACTGTGTCCCACTGAAGTTCAGCGCCGTTACTTTTCTCGTCGGCTAAATTTTTTATCGCCCAGTCGTCGGGCTGGTTATAAAAATTTTCTTTTACATTAGAATAAACTCTTCCTTGAAACATATTTTTTTCTCCGACCAGCAGTTTATAAACCAGCTGGCCATAAACATCTTTGTCCTTCTGAAAAGTGTTGGGGGTGGAAGCAGACCGTTCCTTATGTCCGTCGAATTCGTTCAAACGTAAAGGATTTGGTCCGGGAACATCCGTTCTTTTTTTAGCGTAACCGCCACTAAACAGCAATTGATTATTCTCATTGAGCCGGTACTCAAAACTACCGAAATAGTTAGCCGACTGAAATCCGCCGTTATCCCGGAAACCCTGAGAATTATTCTCACTAGCGGAAAGAAGTATCCCTAGTTTCTCTTTGCGGACATCAAAACTAAGGCGATTAAGGTAGGTCGAAAAACTACCCTGTTGAACAGTATATTCGGTATAAGGAATTTCATTCTTCGGTGTTTTGGTGATAATATTGACCACACCGCCTAGAGCGTTCGCCCCGTAAACACTGGATCCCGGCCCGCGAACCACTTCGATCCGTTCCACATTATCCAGGGGAATTAAACTGAGATCGACAACACCCAGCGATATACCACCCACCGGCCGATTATCAATTAACACCAGCACCTGGTCGGCAAAAAAACCTCTTAACCGCACCTGACTTAAGGCTCCCAGACTGCCATGCCGGCTGACTTCGATACCCGGCAAATAATTAATCGCCTCGCCCACATTTTGCGCGTTGGTTTGCTCAATCTCTTCCCGGCTGATCACATTGACATTAGTAGGGGCATTGGGATAACTTAACGGCGCAAGGGTCGCGCTCACCACGATCAAAGGTTCATCTTTTGAATATAAAAAAGTTCTCCCCCCCCAGACAAAAAATAAAAAAATAACCAGCAAAACATCTTTTTTTCTCTTAAACATTTTAGTTACTCCTTCTGATTTGGTTTATTTAGCTTAGCGCGATTTTTTTCATTCCCTCTTTTATAAAGAGGGAACACAAATCACATCACTATCACAAGAAAATTAGCATCCATTAAAATTTACTCAAAATTAAAACATTGCAGAGGACAAAAATTTCGGTCAATTCGCTGATCGCCCCTAAAACATCTCCGGTAATTCCGCCAATCTTATTCGCCGCATATTTACCGGCTAAAAAAACAAAGATGGTTACTAAAATAAAAAATATCACCCCCTGGAGTTGAAAAAAAATTAAGGAGAAAGCTAAGCTTAGCCCGCTTCCCAGAAAAAAAACCTTATAATTCATTCCCTGCATAAAAAGTTTTGCTTTACCTTCCTGGCGGGCGTAAGGGAACAAAAACATCGCCAAAATTAAAGCATACCGGCTTAATAAACACATCAGAATTAAAGAATTATTCGTTAAGACCGGGACCAAAGAACAGAGAAGCGCCAGTTTCAGCAAAAGAAGACTGATCAGGCTTAAAACACCCATCGTCCCGATATGGGAATCGCGCATAATTTCCAGCCGGCGAGCTCGATCTTTTCCACTGCCTAAAGCGTCAAAAGTATCGGCCAATCCATCCAGATGCAGTCCTCCGGTTAAAACAATCAGCAAGACCAGTAGAACAGCATTAGACAAAAACTGTTCTACGGACAGCCATGAGAGAATATTATTCATTCCGGCTAAAATTAAACCGATCAGCAGTCCGACGAGCGGAAAGAACGCCGGCGCCCGAAGAAGTTTTTTTTCCTCGAACACCTCCGTAGATCCCAGCGGTATGATCGTTAAAAACTGTAAAGCCAATAAAAACTCTTTCAAGATAAAACAAGCTCCCTAAAGTAATGGTTCTGAGTTGTGTGTCATGGGTTGTGATTTTAAAGGAATCGAGTCTTTTGAGCTCAAGACCCATGACCCACAACTACTACTTTTTTGTGGAAACTCCGGCTTTGGCAAAGGTGGCCATTTGGGTTAATATTTTTATACTAGCTTCGGCCAGACTGATGCCCAAGGCCGCTCCCGTTCCTTCGCCTAACCTTAAATTCAAATCCAAAAACGGTTTTAAACCAATAAAATCAAGAATTATTTTATGCCCCTTTTCTACCGAACAATGCGAAGCGATCAGATAATCCTTAACTTTTGGCTCTAGCTGATAAGCCAGCAAAGCCGCCGTCCCGGAAATAAAACCATCAATCACCACCGGCACCCTTCGGGAAGCAGCCGCCAAAATTATTCCGGCCAACCCCCCGATCTCAAACCCGCCCAGTTTAGCCAGCACATCCAACGGATCGTTTTTATCCGGCTTGTTTAAGCCTATCGCCTCAGCAATAAAGGCAACTTTGTTTTTTAAAGCCTGATCCTCAAGGCCGGTACCGCGGCCGGTAACATCCTCCACAGCCCGGCCGGTAAAAACAGCCGTTAAAGCCGCGCTGGCCGTCGTATTCCCAATGCCCATATCTCCGGTCCCGGCGATATCAATCCCTTTCTCCGCCGCCACCTGAAAAATTTCCTTCCCGGCTTCGATGGATTTTATCGCTTCCCCACGGCTCATCGCCGGCCCCTGGCGCATGTTTTTTGTCCCATAATTTATTTTTTTAATCATTAACTCCGGATGAGGTTTTAAATCGACGGCCACTCCCAGATCCACGACCACCACCCTCGCCCCCGCATGCTTAGCCAAAACATTGATCGCCGCCCCGCCATTTAAAAAATTATAAACCATCTGAGCCGTCACTTCCCGGGGATAAGCGCTGACCCCGTCCTCCGCCGCTCCATGATCAGCAGCAAGGGTAAAAATAACCTTGTTGTCCAAAGAGGGGTTAGCTTTTCCGGTCATTCCGACGATCATCCTGGCCAACTCTTCCAGCCTTCCCAAACTGCCCGGCGGCTTGGTAAGATTATCCAACCTTTCTTGTGTCCTCCTTAGCAGATCCGAATCAAGCCCGGCAATTTTCACTACAATTTCTTCCACTTTTTCCATGTTTTCTCCTTTTGAAAAATTATTTAACTTTAATTGGCAGACCGGAGACCATAAAAATAACTTCGTCGGATTTTTCGGCAACAATCTGGTTTATCCTGCCGGCTAAATCCCGGAACTTTCTGGCTAACCGGTTCTGGGGAACAATCCCCAACCCCACTTCGTTGGAAACAATCAACGTTTTACTTTTTACCGCTTTAACCGTTTGGAGCAATTGGCCGATATTCCGCTCGATTGCCGCCTCATCCAGACCGGCCAAGAGAAGATTAGTCAGATAAAGCGTTAGACAATCAACAATAATCACCCGGAACTTTGATCCAATCTTCGCCATCAGCGCCGGTAAATTTCGCCGCTCTTCAAAAGTCTGCCAGTTAAGCGGCCGCGAACTTTTATGCTTTTCGATCCGCTTTTCCATTTCTTTATCCAGCGGCGCGCAGGTGGCCACAAAGGCGGCCCGGCCTCGGACCGCTCCGGCTAATTTAAGCGAGTGGGAACTTTTCCCGCTTCTTGCTCCACCAAGAATAAATATAATTTTACCCATTGAACTCCACAATATTGACGCTGGCTAAATCAGGTTTGATTTGCCAGATATTTTTTAACTCCAATTTCCTGATCCCGCCCAAAATTATCCGAATCGGGCCGCTATGGGTAACCACGGCAATTGTTTTGTTCCGGTTATCCGCCAAAATTTTTTCTAATATTTTTTTGACCCTTTCGGCCAGATTACTTAGGGATTCTCCTCCCGGAATTTGGGTATCGACCGGGTTAGCCAGCCAGGCTCGATAAATCTCCGGATGAGTTTTCAAAATCTGCCGATAAGTAAACCCTTCAAAAATTCCAAAATTTATTTCCTGCAGCTCCGGAACCTTTTCCACCGGCAAACCCGGAAAAACGATCCGGGCAAACTGCCAGGTTCTTTTCCGGTCGCTGGAATAAATTTTGTCCACTCTTTCTCCGCTCAATTTCCCGGCCAGCAGGAGAGCCTGTTTTCGGCCGTTTTCGTTCAGCTCCACATCGCTAATCCCGCAATACCTCTTCTGACTGCTCCAAGCAGTTTCACCGTGCCGGATTAAGATTAATTTTGTGGGCATAAATTTATATTTGTGTTTTCCGTTTTGGGGAAAACCTGTACTGTGTTGTTCCGGTAATTTTTGACTACTTCCACCTCGGCCTGATAAACACGGCGAATGTTATTTTCTGTGATCACTTCCTCCGGACTACCCTGGGCAAAAATTCGGCCGGATTTAAGCAGAATCAGTTTCCGGCAATAGGCTCCGGCTAAATTCAGGTTATGGGTGACTACCACTATCGTGGTTTGCTGCAGCCGGTTGAATTTTTTTAATTGTTTAAAGATCTCAATTTCGTAGCGGATATCCAAATGATTAGTCGGCTCGTCCAGCAATAATAGCTTTGGTTCCTGAGCAAAAGCCTGGGCAATAAAAACCCGCTGTCTTTCACCGCTGGAAAGCGAGTTTATCGAACGCTGAGCTAATTTTAAAATATTCGTTTCCCTTAGCATCCGCTCGACTATCTCCTGGTCGTTAACCGAAAACCGCGGAAAGAAACCAAGATACGGGGTGCGTCCCATCTGAACAATTTCTCGCACGGTAAAATCGTAAGGGACAAAATTTTCCGCGCTGACAAAAGCGATGTTTTGGGCCAACTGCTTAATCGAATATTTCCGCATCTCCCGATCCTGGAAAAAAACCCGGCCACGGGCCGGCAAAACGGCCCGGCTGAGAATTTTTAAGAAGGTGGATTTACCGGCGCCATTCGGCCCAATCACCCCTAAAAACTCTCCACCCCTGATCTGGCTGGAAATATCCTCAAGCACCGGAGCGCCGTTATAATAAAAACTTAGATTTTCGAATTTTAGCAGCATTAGTTAGGCACCTCATTTCTTATTCCCCTCTTTTATAAAGAGGGGTTAGGGGAGATTTAGTAATTATTTTCTAAATCCCCCTTATCCCCCTTTCTAAAAGGGGAACACACATAACATCAGTATCACTTGGTAGCCGCAGGCTTTAGCCTGCGCATAATTTGAAACGCACCTAAAGGTTGCGGCTACCACAAAAATGGCTATTATCTCCCCTTTCTTAACAGATAAAGGAAAAAAGGGGCGCCAAAAATTGCGGTGACTATGCCGACCGGCAGTTCCACCGGGCTGAATATCGTTCGGGCGATTGTGTCGGAAAAAATCAAGAATATCCCCCCGCCCAAAGCCGAACCGATTAATAAATAGCGGTGGTCAGGGCCGATAAACAGCCGGATGATATGCGGAATAATCAAACCGACAAAACCAATCAACCCGGAAACGCTGACTACCGCCCCGATGATGATCGAGGCAATAGTAAAAACAGCTTTTTTAGTTCGTTCCGTATCCACACCCAGATGAGCGGCTTTATCTTCGCTTAAAGAAATCAGGTTAAGCTGCCAGGAGAACAGCTGCAGCAGCGCAATCCCCAGCAAAATAATAATACTGACCAGAACCAACAGTTTCCCCTCGGTTTGGCTGAGAGAACCCAGCAACCCCTGGAACACCGCCCCCACACAGCCCAAACCGGCCCCAACTATAAACCCGAGAAAAATCCGGGGAAGACGGATATTCCAGATAACCGCAGTTTCCCAGGAAGTCTGACCGGCCAAAAACTTTGCCTGAAGAATTTTCATTATTTTCAATGGAGAAATAGAACTGGACCCGATAAAAATCGATAAAATAAAGACACCCAACAAAAAAATCAGCAGAATAACTAAAAAATTAAACGGCGGTATTTTTTTCATGGTTTATCATCCGGGTAGAAAATCCGGTACAAATCTTCTACCCCCTGGACAAAACGCGGTCCGGTGCGCAGCAATAAATCCGGGTCAAGGTCAACAAAACAGTCTTTGCCGACCGTCATCAAGGGTTTAGGCCAAATCTCCAGAAAAATTTTCGGCCTTTTCTCCCGGGGAACAGCGGCAACTTTCACCTCAACCTTATTCAACCTGCGGCGAATTTCTTTTACCAACCTCATCGCCGGCCCGCTTGTTCCGGTAGATTCACCAATTGAAACAAATGAGCGGAGAATCCCTTCAATATTCTGGGGGGCAACCACCTCCACCCTTAAACCAAACTGCCTCAATTTCCGCGCCAGCGGCTCCTGTATGCCGTCGGTAACAAAAACCAGATCCGGTTGAAGCGCAACAATTTTTTCCAGGTTCGGATTGGAAAAATCACCAACTTTAAATTTTTCTTTGGCCAGCGGCGGATAATCGCAGGAAGTGGTGACCCCGACCACTTTATCCCCCAAACCAAGCAAAAAAAGTATCTCCGTTACGGAAGGCGACAAAGAGACAATCCTTTGCGGTGAAGCCGCGAAAACAAGCGTAAAGTGCAAAGCGCAAAACGCAAAACTTAACAACAAACTTCTTTTTACTAAATAAACTATTTTGCTCATTTTTTAATTTACCTGCTTTAATATTCTATTCCTTTGCGGCAGGGGATACCTTTATCATAAGGATGTTTTACCGGCAGCATTTCGGTCACTAAATCAGCGTATTCCATCAACTCTTTCGACGCGCCCCGTCCGGTGATAATTACTTCCATTTTTGCCGGCTTATTTTTGAGCAGGCCGATTACCGTTTCCGGGCTTAAAAATCCATCGCGCAAAGCAATATTTAATTCATCGATAATCAGCAGGTCAAAATTATTCCGCAGAAAAATATTTTTGATAAATTCCATTCCCTGCCGGCATCCCTGACGGATTTCCGCATCATCGACCATCTTTTCCAACCGCGGATGATGAGGGGAAAAACAATGGAATTCCAAATTTTTTAACTGGGAAAATATTTTTTGCTCCCCGTAAGAAAATTTTTTGTCATTTTTAAAAAATTGAACAAAACAGACCCTTAAGCCTTGACCTAAAGCCCGGATCGCCGAACCGACCGCCGCCGTTGTTTTACCTTTCCCGTTGCCGGTATAAACCTGAACCAGGCCTCGAATATTTTTTTTTGAATTGTTCATTAGCTATCCCCCCTAAATAAAAAAAACCCAACCTCCGACGGAGGTTGGGCAGACAAAAACCCATCCCGCCCGCGCAGGCAATCCTAAAAACACTTTTTAGGATTTATGCTTCAGACAGTAGACCGGACTTATCCAATCCGCCTGATGGCGGAAGGAATCACCGTTGCGGGGCAGTGTCCGATTCCCACGGACTTCCCCTGGCTGAAGTGTTTCTTAAATTCTAGCCGTATTATAAAAAATCAATCAACAAATGTCAAGTAAAAAATTTAATAGACGACCAGAAACTTCTTAATATTTGTTAATACTTATGTTAATATCTAACTAGGAGGTGGTTTTTATGCGTAATGCTGTGCATATTTCGGCAACATTAGACAAAGAAATTTTTATTAAATTTAATGAATTCTGCAAAAGAGAAGAACGCTCCAAATCATGGTTAATTTCTAAAGCAATTAAACATTTCTTGGAAGAGTGGGAATTTGAATCTATCTTTAGCCCTGATGAGTGGTCAAAGATTGAAAAATTGGCCGACCAAAAGGGTAAAACCTGTTTAACCGGTAAAGAAGCGAAGGAATACTTAGCTAAACTATGAGATTTGAATTTAAACCGTCTTTTGATAAATCACTGCGAAATTTGGACCACTTACGTAAAAAGAAAGCCAAAGAGTCAGTTTGCCAGGCGATTGATTTTTTTACCTCTAAAAAAAAGCCGGAAGGCTTAGGCTTGAAACACCTCAGAAAAAACTACTGGGAAATAAGAAGTTCATTAAGGGGGAACACAAAAAAAACAAACATTAAAATTTCTGTGTTTCCAGTTAATTGTGAGCGGTCATGTACCTGAGTAGTTACTAAAAAACATCCTAAAACATCTTTAGAAAGGCATCCACATTACCGCTCATACCTTAGCCTGTCCTGCCCCTACAATGATTTTTCGTTCAAAAGATCATAGCCGGACAGAATTGCATCGCTGATAAAATCTTCCAAACGGCTATAATCATTCCGGGTTTGGGATTGATTCAGGTAGAGAATATAGTATCGTCTTTGCGCTTGTGGAATAATCGCTGGCGGCAGGTTTTCTTTTAAAAGCATCGCGGTCAACAGTAAGCGGCCTATCCGACCGTTTCCGTCGGAAAAAGGATGGATTTGCTCAAAACGGCTGTGAATACGGGTAACCAAGCCGATGATATCTTTTTCACCCTTAAAAATTTCCTCAATCAGGATTTGCATCAACGCCGGCACTTTCAGATAATTGGCAGTCGGAAGATTAGAACCGACTATTCGCACCCCGTGCCGGCGATACTGTCCGACGTCTTCCCTGATCCCGTTCATCAAGATAGCATGCATTCTAAGAATGAATTCTTCCGAAATTCCCCCCCCTCCAGCCAAATGCCGGATCATGTATTGGAAAGCCGCCTGATGATTTTTTACTTCCATCTGCTCAATAATGGATTTGTCCGGCAGAGCGGCATTTTGGAAAAGGATTGCCGCCGTTTCCGGTTCGGTTAATGTGCTCCCCTCAATGCGGTTGGTATTATAGGTTAGCGAAAGCAAAAATTGATCATATAGATCTTTTCGGTCTTGCAATAAGCGCAAAATTTTCGGATACTCCAGCCGCTTATTTAATATTCCCAACTTCTTTGCTTCAATCAGCGTTTGAGGAATTATATTCTGTCCGATCAGACGCAGGTATAACTCATCAATCAATCGTTGCGCATCTTTGCGCGGAACAGATTTTCCGTTAATCCAGCTGTTCAGCGTCGGGAAAGAAACCCCGAGTTCAGCCGCCAGCTTTTCCTGTGTCTTCCTCGACAACCTTTTAATCAGAGTAAGTTTTTCTTTTATATCCATATTTAAAATATACATAACTTTATAAAGAATGTCAAATACGGTAAAACTTTATAAAGTTTAAAGCTGGGCCAGACATAGTTCCTGCTCGAAAAGCCGCCAGAAGTGTCATTGCGAGAAGCGAAGTGACGAAGCAATCCGTAGTTATCATCGACAATAAGTATGTAATACAATATTGCTAAAGGGACAACTGGAAATTTCTGTAATTTAAATTTCTTTACTATCCTTGAACTATTGCGTATAATAACTAGGAAGAGTTGCAAAAATCCTTGTTGATTTTTTTCGACCATCATGGAAGTGATTTTATTAAAGACACACCTTTAAGTTATGAGTTACTGTTAAAGGCAAAGAGATGAATTTAATTGAAGTATTTAAAAAAATCGTAACATTTCTCAATAAAGAAAAATCTGCCCACACCTGAAGATTTGATTTTACTGAAAATAATTCCCGGAAAACCGAAAGACATCGCCGATGCAGAAAGTATCGCCATTAAAAATTCAGGCAAACTGGATAAGAAATATCTACTCGATTGGGCAATGAAACTGTCAGGCGAAACAGAAGATACAAGAATCTACAATGAAATAAAACTCCTATTAAAACACGAGACAATTCACGCGTCATAGTTTCGACAAAACTCCAATCGATCGCTGCTCTAATTTTCATTAATTCATGGTCTTTTTTGACCCGCCTAGTATAGTAAATGAATATTTTTTACCCTTTCCCCAAGCAACGGAATATTATCAGGTGAAGGATAAAGTTAAAAAAATGGTAAATTTTGAGTTTTTGAATATAACAAATGAACACCAAAAAAAACGAATGAATAGATTGGATATCATATTCTGTCAGAATGTTTATGTCTATCTGACCAATCCATGGAATCTTGTGTCCCAATTACTAGAAGAATTGTCTCCGTCCTTAATTCGGGGAGGGCTGCTGGTCTGCTCGGAAGACGATCTGGAATATGCAAAAATTGATTATCCTCATTGGCAAAGTCTGGGATTTGATGTTTTAACCCTGCCGATTTTTCAGAAAACATCTGAACACGAATTTCAGAAAAATATAACAGCAAAACCTGCGAAATTTTTTAACATAGCCACGGTATTTATGATTATGTTTGGAATTAGTTTAACTATGCTCAGTACTGAAATATTTTCCAGGGATAACCAAAAAAATATAAAAATGATTAAAGAGAAAGAATTCGGTATCCCAAAATTAACCGATCAGTCAATTTAGCGTGGTCTACCTTAATAGAGTAATTGCCCAATTTATTGGGCTACCAACGTTGTGTAATTGCCCTACTAACGACAATTAAAGTAATTTTTTTCTTGGTAAGCAGCAACTTCGATATTACCCTATTTATTAACCCATTAACAAAATTATTAGCCCATTTAAAATTTCCCTTACTGGGGAGAGGGGCATCGGGACGAGGTTGAGGCTGGTCTGGTGTTACCGGTTCAAATTGTGGTTTTGGAAAACTGGAGTTCAAAAAGTTTTTTGTATATTCCTTCTTGTTTTAAAAGTTCCTGATGGCGGCCGATCTGGGCGATCCGGCCATGGTTAAAAACCACTATTTTATCGGCGCGGGCGATCGTGGAAAGACGGTGGGCAATTACCAGAGTGGTTTGCCGGACCATTAACCGTTCTAAAGCCTCCTGGACTAGTTTTTCCGATTCGGTATCCAGATTGGAGGTGGCTTCATCCAGAATTAAAATAGAAGGTTTTTTTAGGATCGCCCGGGCGATGGCGATCCGTTGTTTTTGACCGCCGGACAACAGCACCCCCCGCTCACCGACAAAAGTGCCATAACCCTGGGGAAGCCGGCCAATAAATTCATGGGCGTTAGCCATTTGAGCGGCGGTCTCCACTTCTTTATCCGACGCTCCCCAGCGCCCGTAGGCGATGTTGTTGTAAATTGTATCGTTAAAAAGAATCGTCTCCTGGGTGACTATCCCAATCTGCTCATACAACGATTTCTTGCCGGCTTGCCGGATATCGATACCGTCAATGAAAATTGCTCCTTGCACCGGATCGTAAAACCGCGCCAATAAATTAATCAAGGTGGTTTTCCCTACGCCGGAAGGGCCGACTAGCGCCGCAACCTCGCCTTTATTGATAATAAAATTTATGTCTTTTAGAATATATTCACCAGGGTAGTAAGAAAACCAGATATCTTGAAACCGAATCTCCTGCTCGATCGGGCACAGCTGTATCGGATGGTCAACTTCCTGGATTTTTGGTTTCTCATCGAGCAAGGAAAAAATTCGTTCCACCGCCGACAAAGCCTGTTGGACATTGTTGTTCATTTGGGCAAAATTCTTGATTGGATTATATGTGGACCAGCAAGCTCCCAAAAAAGCAAAAAAAGATCCCGCGGTCCATACCCCTTTAATTACATCCCAGCCGCCCCAGAAAATAATTATCGTTATCGAGACCGCCCCAATAAGTTCCATAACCGGAGTGGAAAGCGCCTCCACCCGTAAGGAACGCATCACAATATTGAAATAGTTCTGGTTTTCCCGGGTGAACTTCTCCCGCTCGTAATCCTCCATATTAAAAGCCTTAATCACCATTACCCCGCTGACATTCTCCTGAAGCGAGGTGTAAACATCGCTCATTTTTTGCTGGCCATGCCGGCCAACACTGCGCAGTTTCTTGCCAAAGAGGACAATCGGCCAGCCGGCAACCAGAATCGCGATTGGCGTAATCAAAGCAAATTGCCAATTCAGATAAAAAAGAAACCCGGCCAGGAAAATTATCGTAAAGCCGTCACGAATAAAATACAACGGCACATGGGTGATCGCATTCTGTAATGTTTGCACATCGTTGGTCAGGCGGGCCATAATCTTGCCGCTGGGGTTACGATGGTAAAAATCCAGGGAAAGTTTCTGGAGATGATTAAATAATTCGTTGCGCAGAGTCTTAATGATCTGCTGGCCGATATAAGCAATCAAATAAGTTTGAATATAAGAGAAAATCGCTTTCAATAAAAAAATCGCCGGCACGGCTCCGGCAACCCAGAACAGCATTTTTTGGTTTTTAGCAATAAATATTTTATCGATGACATCGCGCAAAATCCACATTGACAAAGCAGTTAAGCCGGCAACTAAAAGCATACAGACCACCGCCTGCAAAAACCGCGCTAAATAAGGCCGAAAATACTTTGCTAACCGTGAATACATAGTTTAAACCCCACCTTCCCCCAAGCACCCGAGAATAATTTCTGCTGCTTTTCGGTTCGCTCCCGGCGCGCCGAGTTTTTTTCTTATCTCAAGCAATTGTTGTCGAAATTGTTCCAATTCATCAGGGTTTTTCAGCAGCTTAACCGTCGCCGCGGCCAGATTTTCCGCTGCGGCCTTCCGCTGAATGAACTCCGGGACAATTTCGCGCCCGGCCAATAGATTAACTATACTAATGTAACGGATTTTAATCAACTGTTTAGCTAAAAAATAAGTCGGCCAATTGGTCCGGTAAATTACCAGCATCGGTATTCCCAAACAGGCATTTTCCAGTGTAACCGTGCCGGAAACAACAATCGCAAATTTAAGCATTCGGCGAAAACTGTAATTATGATCGCGCACGATCGATACCGGCAAATCATCCCCGGCCCAATAATTATTGATTAAATCCTCAGCCATCGCCGAAGCGGCAAAGATCACGAAATACGCTTGCGGAAACTGTTTAATAATTAACCGAACAGTCTTTTCCATAATCGGTAAATGACTGACAACCTCTCCTCGCCGACTGCCTGGAAAAAGGCCGATCAAACATTCTTTAGCCGTATTTTGACTGGAGAAATTAGGCTCGGGTATTTTATCCATTAAGGGATGTCCCACCCAAACCGCCTCCAGCCCGGACTTTCGATAAACTTCTTCCTCAAAGGGGAAGATGACCAGCATTTTTTTAACCAATTTCGCTAAAACTTTTATCCTTCCCGGCCGGCTCGCCCAAACCTGCGGGCTGATATAATAAACTACCGGTATAGCTAACTCTTTGGCTAAACGGGCCACATGAACATTAAATCCATAATAGTCAACCAGAACAACCAAATCAATTTTATTGCCAACCAACAAAGGTTGAATGATTTTTTTTAAAATGTTCCGAAAAGTAAAAATTTCCCGCAGCGGTTCCAGGAAACCAAACGCCGACAGCCCAACCAGATCGCAAATAAAATTAGTCTTACTTTTAAGTTTTTCTCCACCGCAAGAAAAAATGGTTAAAGAGGGATTAATTTTTTTTAACTCCTCGACCAGCCGGCCAGCATGCTCGTCCCCGGAAACATCGCCAGCACAAATAAATATTTTTTTATCCATAATATCAAAGTTACTTCGTCCACAGTCGACAGTCCACTGACCACAGAATAAAAATAAAAGGAGCTGTTATTAGTGTGGACTGTGGACCGTGGACTGTGGACTATTTACTACTTGTACTTTTGTTTTCTTTAAAATTTCCAAAGCCAGCTCCAGGGCGCCGCGGCCGTGTTCGCCGGTGACCAGCGGGGTTTTACCGGTTCGGACGCATTCCAGAAAATGTTTCAGCTCTTCCTGCAAAGGTTCCTGGCTTTTTAACTTTGGACGGATAACCTCAATGTCCATCAGGGATTTAACCTGCTCCACCGACTCTTTCTTGCGATAAATTTTCAGCTCCTGACGGATATAATCCAGCGAAATATAACTCTCCGGCTGAAAAATTCTTATTTTACGAAATTTTTCCAGAGAAATCCGGCTTGCCGATAAATCGGCGATACAACCGTTGGCAAACCTTAAACGCACTTTGGCGATATCCTCGTGGCCGGAAAAAACCGCCGCCGCATCCGCCTCGATTGTTTCGATCTTGGAATTAACCAACTGTAAAACTATGTCCAGATCGTGAATCATCAAATCCAGGATCACCCCGATATGACCGGTGCGGGGATCGTAAGGCCCCAGCCGGTTAGCTTCAATAAACCGCGGCCGGCTGATATACTTTTGCGTTTCTACCAGGCCGCTGTTAAACCGTTCGATATGCCCGACTTGCAGTATGGAGTTTTTTTGCTGAGCCAAGGCAATTAATTCTTCCGCTTCTTCCAAAGAGGAAGCCAGTGGTTTTTCGATTAAAACATGCAGACCGGCAGAAAGCAAATCTTTGCCGATGGAAAAATGCAGCGGGGTAGGCACGACCAGCGAAACCGCCTCAACTTTGCCCAAAATTTGCCGGTAATCCGCCAAAGCCGCACAGCCAAATTTTTTCCCAAACTTCTGCGCCGCAGAAAAATCGTTATCCACCACCGCCGCCAATTCCGCTTCCGGCAACTGGGAATAAACCCGCGCATGATGCTGCCCCAAATGCCCCACCCCAACAACCGCAACTTTTATTTTAGCCATATCACTCCGCAAAACCAAAAATCAATCCGCCTGAGACGAATCGGATTCGTCGCATTTTCGTTAGACAAGTACATAATAAATGTTCTTCCCTTTACCAATTTGTTTAATAATTCCCTTTCTCTTCAACGATAAAAGTTCTCTAATTGCAATATCTCTCGTTAAATTCAATAATTCCATACATTCATTTCTAGTTATTTCTTTATGTTCTCTTAAATAAATAGATTCATTTACATCAACTACAATTATGTTTTTATCCTCTATTTTTTCGACTATATAACTGCGCATAATTAAAGGGACATGAGTTTCGTTCTGTGGTATTTTTTCCCCTCTTTTAAAAAGAGGGGTAGGGGAGATTTAGACAATATTTCTAATTTTCAAAATCCCCCTGTGTCCCCCTTTTTTAAGGGGGAATATACGCAAAACAAACATTCAAATTTCTGTATATCACACTTTCTGGATACCAGCTTTCGTTGCTATGACACTTTTGCTGATGTCCCTTTAATTATGCGCAGTTATATACAATACGCGGCTGAATTTTAGGTTCGGTATTTTGAGCAATTGTATTTGTGAGCTTTTCTATTGTCTCTTTACTCATTATCAATTTCCATCCATAAGATCATATTTACCAGAAAACAAAAAAACATCACAAATTGTCTCTGAATCTTTTTTAGTGAGTTTCATAACCAATCAATACCCTCTAATTTTTGATACTGTAAAAAGATTTTTCCCTTTTTTATTTTGACTTTGCATATATGAGTTTATTTTCCTATCTCAATCTGGGAAGGGTCTTTTATAATAATTTCCGGTTTGCCGCGATACTCCTTAATTTTTCCTTTGATTCTAACGGTTTTTCCCGCATAATATTTTTCCGGCGCCTCAACAAACTTATACTGGTCTGAACTAAAAATAACTCCGACAAAATATTGATTGGGATAGGTTTTATCAAAATTTAAGAAAACTATATTTGTTTTTGAGCGATAAGCGCCAACTACTTTTCCTTCCACAATGACTTCTCTTCCGTAATAATTCCCTGATTGGTAAGCGCCAACTACTTTTAAACCGGTCTTCCCCGTGGTTAATTTCTCATAGGAGAATTCGTTTTTTTCGTAAGATAATTTATCCGCCGAAACATTGGTGGAAGCGGACCATTTGCAACCAACTTTTTTCTCAATCGCTTCTTTTTCGCCGGAAACAATCTCGTTTTTGTATTTTCTATCCGGCTCATAAAATCTGGCAATTGCCAAGCCTTCTTTTACCAACTCTAAACATATATTTTTGTCGTCAAGAAAAATATACCTCAAATATCTTTTATATTGGTCAACATCGGTTTGGTCTTTTTCCAATCTCACCGTTTTATTTAAAATCAATTCTTCTAAGCGTTTTTTGGCTGCTTCGTAACAGGGATAACCCGCCTCATCAGCATCAATACCCAAAAGCCGGACATTATAACCGCCTTCAACAATTATCGTATCACCATCGATAACTTTAGTGACAAGAGCCTCAGCCGGCGCCAAACTTTGGGCAGGAGACGGCGAGGACGATAATGATAAATATTTTTCTTTATCAGCCGGCTTATTTAAACCAAAATAAATAGCTGCGGCAATCATCAAACCGGCTATAATTATACCCAAGAATATTTTATTTTTCTCAAAAAAATTTTTCATAACACCCCCCCTTTTTAAACCAAAAGTAAATTGTCTGATCTCTTTGTTAAGAGCGCTATAACCTTCGACCAGATAATTTCGTAATAGGGAAACTTTCCCCCGATTCTAGGCCAATAATTTTTTTCTGTCAAATCTCCGCCCCACGAGTGAGTAGATAAAATTTTGAAATCCATAGCTTACCTCTTTTTATTACACTGAAAATTTATAAATAATTTGGGCGCTTTTCCTCCGCCCTTTCAGGGCTTATCGTTCATGGAATATTTCATTTTCGGGGGGCAAGCCCCCCGCCTATATTCCGTTGTCCTTTCAGGACAAATAAAAGCATACTACAATCTTTTTCAATTTATTATCCCGAAGGGATTGCGGATTATAGGCGGGGATGTAATCCCCGCTATAATCACCCATGAAAATATAAGCCCCAACGGGGCGGCGGAGTATTATTGCCATATATATCTTTCATCATAGTCAATTTTCATCAATCTTAAATATTCAATAAATTCATCCTGAAATGATTTTTGTTTATGATGTTCTTCTTGATTTTTTACATATTCAATGATTTTATTTTCTGATGATTTAGTGACTGAAAACGAACCGTATCCGTCTTGCCATTGGAATTTTGGCTTAACAGGAAAAGTTTCATTCAACCATTTTGATGAATTTGATTTAACAATACGCATAAAATCAGCAATGGTCATTTCCCGTGATACAATACAAAAAACATGGATATGATCAGGCATTCCATTTATAGCAATTGGTATACCTTTAATTGATTTTATTATTCCGCCAATATAGGAATACAACCTATCTTTTATTTCGCTAGTAATTATGTTCACACGATTTTTTGTACTAAAAATAAAATGAATTCCAATGTATAAAAATGATCCCGACATATTTAATCCCCTAATACAGTGTTTTATTCAAATACTTTAGCCATATTTTGTTAGCGGGACTTTCGCACATCGACAAGCCAAATGCAATGGTATTTTAGGACAATTAACTTTGTCAAACTTTTTTCCTTTCATATCTTTACAGTAAGGGCAACATCTTGCATCGGAAACCATTGAAATTTCATATCCTGTGATTAGTTCAGAAGATATTGGATTCGACCAGGAATTATCCCTAGAATCATTGTAATAAGAGAATAAAAAAGTTCTCCCAATTAAGTCTGCATTAAGTTCATTATATTTAATGGATGAATTTAATTTACTGAATATATCGGAGCCAAACTCTCGTTCGATAGAAATAAGTTTAAAATAGTCTTTAAGATTAATACTACCTTGAATTTGTTTTTCAACACCTTCTTTGCTCAGTAAATTTTCAATAACTTTTTCTTTCTTATTTGATGGCTCTGTATTTACCTTTAAACCGATTTCCTTTAATTCAGATAATTTCAAAGTCACTAATATATCTTTAAGCGGAATTGCTTCCCCTTGCATAGACAGATTCAATTCAACCATTTTCTCGTAAATTTTTCTATCTCGGTGTTCCAGAGGAATAACTTTCAATTCTTTGCCCCGATCCCAAACATTAAGATATTTTACTATAACTTTAAAGGGATACTTCCTAAATACTTCTATCGGCACAGAATCATCACAAGGATAAAGTTTAAACAAAACCTCTATATTAGTGTCTGGTTTTATGCGCAACTCATCAACTGCTTTTTTTCTGATTTCTTCTGGAATACTACTTATATCAATTTCATTAATACTCTGCCAGTCAACATTTAATCCAGAATATGTTTTTAGATTTTGAATATATTGTGGCCGAAATTCATTTACATAAGAATCAATTTCACGGCATCTAACATTATTTTTTACTAGTAATTCCAACAATTTACAGTTAACAACGCCAGTTCCTGATCCTTCTTCCTCACCTTTTTTCATAATATTAACTAGTTCGGTTACGGTATTGATGTCGGTATTATAAAGATGCATTTCAAATGAAGCACCAGGATTTATTAAATAGTCATTGTTTGGTAATTGTTTTATCGGAGAAGTTTTCATTCTATATTAGTAGTACTTTCTGTAATTTCAAGAACAAATTCCTCTTTTTCTTTTACATAAATTTGATGATTATTGTTTTTCTTAAAATTCCCAATTGCGATTAAACATCCTGGCCTAATAACAAATTTTGTTTTTAAGTCTATTGCAACACCGTCTAATTCAAGCCACTCCTTTACTTGATGAATATCTTTCCAACTCCATATTAAAGTATAGAAATTACCTTTAGAATTTGATTTTAATTTGTGGTGCACCCTCGCTACATACTTCATTTCATTTTCCAGTTTTCCGAATCTCCAATTCCGACCACAAGGTTCTAAAAATTTAAGAACTCCGGCATCAGGCATTTCTGTTTGATCCCAAAATATACTGGTAGATGTATTCGCACCAGAAACAGGTATCGTATCAGTAATTTTTGTATACTTTATTGACAAAATATTACTATCGTACTCGTATTTTTCTTCTTCACTCATATTAAACTTACTTATATTCTTAAACTAGGGAATTAAACTAAAATTAGTCGGCTGTATTTTTTTATCTGTTACTTTGTATTCAAACAAATTATGCTATCTTGAGATGAGCACCTTGGGCAGAGGCTTTGGGGAAAGAAATTTTGACACTTCTTCCCAAGGACTTGGCAATTTTTACTAAAGTTTCCAGAGTCAAATTCTTTTCTTGCGCAGTTTCAATCAGGGAAATGAATTGCTGCGAAACATGCAGTTTCTTGGCGAGATCAATTTGTTTCAGTTTTTTATCCTGTCTCAGCTCCGCTATTTTTTGAGCCAACGATACTTTAGCTCTTTCTAATTCAAAATTCCTTCTGAATTCTTCATTCTTTAATTCCGCGTTTAAATGGTCGTCGATTTTTTCTAATTTAATTTTTTTCATCCCGCTCACCTCACTATTATATTTTTTCTACTCGTTCATACTCCTCAACCAACCCTTTTCTTTTTATACTTAAGTTTAAATCGGCATTGGGAATTTTGTCCGTCTTCTTTTTTATGGCATGAACCAAAACCGCGTTATCTTTTAAAAAGAAGAAATAAAAGATTCTATTGCTTTTAGGTCTTAGTTCATAAATATCGTTACCTAAATAATCCGCTATCGGCCTACGCAAATTGTGACCCTGATTTCTTAATTCTTCAATGTAAGCAAATATCTTTGCCCGTTCTTTAATCGGCAAAGAATCTATAAATTCTCTAACCGGGTTATCACCCCGTTCATCTACAAAATAATAGATATTTTTCAGCATCTTTTACTCTTTATTTCTAATAAGAGTATACAAGTTATAACTTGTATTGTCAAGGACTATTTTTATGGTTCACCTGGGAACGCAGATATGCTTTCCCTACAACTTATATTTCTGTTACATGACAAAAGCGGAACGGTCACGACCGTTCCCTACAACTAACATTACTATCCGAATTATTTTTTTACTCTATCCCGAATATGCTGATATTTTTTTCGTTGGCCTGGCGGATTATTTCTTCTTTATCCAGCATCAGCGTTTTTCCGGCTTCGATGGCGATGACCGAACTGCCGGATTCGCTTAAGGTGGTAATGGTGTTCAGGCCGATAATCGGTAAATCGAAGCGGAAATCCTGGTTGGGTTTGGCTACTTTAACCACGACTACACCTTCACCGGCTAAAGATGCGCCGCGGCGAATGCATTGGTCGGTGCCTTCTACCGATTCTACCGCCACTACCGCTTTGTCTTTAACCACTACGGTCTGGCCGATATCGAGGCCGGCAATCTGTTTGGCGATACTTTGGCCAAATTTTATGTCTTCGGATTCTTCTTTGGTTGGTTGGCGGGAAGAGATCAGGCCTTTGGTGGCCAGCAAATGAGGGAGGAAGGTGGCCGAGGAAAGCAGTTCGATACCTTCTTTTTTCAATTCATCGGCGACAGCTTTAAGAATGGTATCGGTTTTTTTGTTGATCAGTTTAAAAAGCAGAGCGCCGGCGCGCAAATCCAGTTTGATATTCTTAAAAATCTGGACATGTTTAACCTGCCCGGCCATCACCAGCCGGGTAATATTTTCTTCTTTTAAAATCCTGATTAATTTTCCAAATTCGCCTAAGGATATCCAGTAGAGTTTGTCCACAAACTTTTCCAAGGAAGGATCCGTCTCTTCTTTCAGCCCGATCACCACAACCTGATTGCCCAACTCTCTGGCTTGTTTGGCAAACACAAACGGGAATGATCCGTTGCCGGCAATTAAACCTACTCTTTGCATATCCCTCGTTCGGATTGTTTAATGAAATTAATAAAATAGGCAACCTCTTCACAATGATTGCTTTCCCTCTCCAAAGCGGCGATCGCATCGCTGACATTGAGGCTGGAACGAAAAACTGTTTTGTAAGCTTTCTTCAACTGTTCCCTAGTCTCCGAAGAGACTCCGTTGCGCTGTAACCCGACAACATTTAAACCGAATGTCCGGATCGGCATACCGGCCGCCATACAATAAGGAGGCACATCTTTAGCCACCCGGCTGGCCCCGCCAACGATGGCCATCGTCCCAATCCGGACAAACTGATGGATTGGAGTAACCCCGCCGATGACCGCCTTATCCTCAATTATCACATGGCCGGCCAGAGTAGCCACATTCGCCAAAATTACCCCGTTACCAACGGAACAATCGTGAGCGATATGCACATAAGCCATCAATAAACAATTATCCCCGATTCTTGTTTCCCCCACAGCCACAGTTCCCCGATTAATCGTTACATATTCGCGGATAACATTGTTGCTGCCGATCACAACTTTCGTTTTTTCCCCCTTTATATTTTAAATCCTGCGGGAAATTCCCAATGATTGCTCCGGTAAATATCCGGCAATTCTCACCGATCTCGCTTATTCCCTCAATTACCACATGGGCGCCAATCCGGGTATTCTTGCCAATTTTTACCTCGCCCCCAATAATTGAAAAGGGACCGATTTCCACATCTTCACCGATGACCGCATCGGGATGGACTAAAGCAGTTTTATGAATGTTCATCAAGGTCTCCTTGCTTTTTTCTTTTGTCAGCATATTTTCTCCAAAAAGGCTTTTATTCTTTACTCTTGGGCTAATAACTCTTAGCCTTTTAGGCTTTTAGGCTGCCGTTTACTTATCCACTAACGTGAACATAAATTCCGATTCGGCCGCCAGATGTTCATCGACATAAGCCTTTCCCTGCACCTTACCCCCGCGTTCCCGCGCCCGAAGCACTTCTACTTCCAGCCGCAAAACATCGCCGGGAACGACCGGCCGCCGGAACTTTACTTCATTCAATCCCATAAAATAAGCCAGCTTATTTTTCAAATCCGGGCGGGATAGAAAAAGCACGCAGGCGGTCTGGGCCATCGCCTCAACGATCAAAACCCCGGGCATAATCGGCCGTTCCGGAAAATGTCCCTGAAAGAATTCTTCGTTTGCGGTGACACACTTGTAGCCAACAGCTTTTTTTTGTTCTTCGGTAACAATAACTTTATCAATCAGCAGGAAGGGATAACGGTGTGGAATAACTTTTTTAATCTCAATAATATCCAACATCCGGCCGACCGGCGCCGGCGCAATGTCCTTTTTAGCCGCCAGCTCAGGTTTTTTGTTGATCTGCCGGCTAAGCTGCTTAGCAAAATTGATATTGTGTCCGTGACCGGACCGAACCGCAATAATGTGACCCTTCAGAGGGCATCCCAGCAGATAAAGGTCGCCAATCAAATCCAGAATTTTATGCCGGACAAACTCATTAGGATACCGTAAAGCTTCTTTATTATGAATATTTTTTTCTCCGATGACAATCGCATTATCCAAACTGCCGCCTTTGCCCAGCCCTTTCTTTTTTAACATCTCGATTTCATAATCAAAACAATAAGTTCGGGCGGAACTAATTTCCTTTTTAAATATTTCCGGGGTAATCTCGAAAGAAGCAAACTCTACGCTCACCAGCGGATGATTGTATTCTATAATGTAAGAAATACGAAATTTATCATCGGGCAAAGCAATTATTTCCACATTGTCAACCGAATACTTCAGCGGTGACTCTATCGCAAAATAATTGCGCGGGGCATCCTGCTCAATAATACCGGCTTTTTCCAGAATATCAATGAAGGGCCGGCTGGAACCATCGGCAACGGGCGGTTCGTTGGCGTTAACTTCAATCGCTAAATTATCAATCCCCAAACCACAGACGGCCGCCATCAAATGTTCAACTGTATGTATTTGCACTTCGCCAACACCGATACTGGTACCGCGCACAACCCCTAAAACATTAGAAAAATTAGCGGCTATCTCCGGCCGGCCGGTCAGATCACTACGTACAAACTTGATCCCGGAATTAGCCGGCGCCGGTTTAAAACTCACCGTAGTAGTATTCCCGGTATGCAAACCGATTCCCGAATAACTTATTTCTTTCTCGATTGTTCGCTGTTTATCCAACTGGCCTTCCCCCCTTATTTTCTTTCTATTTTTTCTTTTAATTCTTTGACTAGCGCAATCAATTCCGGCAGTTTCTGCATGTAGGCCTGCAATTTTAAAGCCTCCCGATGCGGGCGAGCCGGATAACCGGAAACTACCGTGTTGGCCGGCACATCGGCAATCACCCCGGCCTGAGCCGCCACCACCGCTTTATCACCGATACTAATATGCCCGACCAGACCGGCCTGCCCGGCCAGCGTCACACCATCGCCAATTTTTGTCGAACCGGCGATACCTACCTGGGCGATAATTAAACAATTTTTTCCGACAACTACATTATGGGCAATCTGAACCAGATTGTCAATTTTTGTCCCAGTTCCAATCCGGGTAGCGCTGGTTGTCGCCCGGTCAATAGTGACATTCGCCCCGATTTCTACATCATCCTCAATGATTACCGTGCCGATTTGCGGTATTTTGTGATGAACCCCTTCAAAAGCGGCAAAACCATAACCATCGGACCCGATGACCGTGCCGGAATGGATAATAACTCTATCGCCAACCTTCACCTCTTCCCGAATGGTTACCTGGGGATAGATCCGGCAAAAAGAACCGACTTTTGTTTTCTGTCCGATGTAGCAGTGCGGATAGATGACCGTTTCTTCCCCGATCTCCGCACCATCCTCAACTACCGTGTAAGCTCCTAAGGTTACCCCCGGAGCGATCTTGATGTTTTTGCCCAAAACCGCCGTCGGGTGGATACCCCGGGCGATAGTCTTTTTTTCCTTATCGATAATTTCCAAAATTTTACCGAAAGCAAATTGCGGATTATCTACCCGGATCAAGGTTTTACCCTCTAGCGAAATATCCTTAGGCACAATTACCGCCGAAGCCTGTGTAGTTGTTAGATCCTCAACATATTTGGGATTCGCCAAAAAAGTTATCTCTCCAGGCGCCGCCTCTCGAATACCGGCCGCGCCGGTAATAATTATTTGTCCGTTACCCTCCAGCTTACCATCCAGCAGCCGACTAATTTCTTCAACGGTTTTTTGCATAAGTTTTATTACTCATCCTCCGGATTTTCTTCAATTTCAATTAATTCTTCGGCTGCTTTTTCCAAGTCTTTTTGGAGACGATCGGTGATATCCAATCCCTGCTCACCATAAAGAACACTGTTTTTATCAACAATAATGCTAAAATTTTCCTCCTCGGCAATTTTGCGGAGGGATTGGTAAAACTTGCCCAAGATCCCGCGCATGGCTTTACTTTCCCATTCCGTAAGCCGTTGTTCGGTGTCGGCAATAAATTTGTCCAAAGCGTCTTGAGCTTGTTTTAATTCCGCCTGTTTATCCGACAGAATCTCCGCAGAAGAGCGGGAAGAAACCGGTTGTTCCAGATCCGATGGTTGACTCCATGACGATGAGGATGGCGGAACAGTATAGGACTGCTGATTGATCGAAGGCGATGATGGTTGGACCGTATAGGACTGCTGCTTGACAGCCGGCGACGAAGGTTGGACAGAAAGAGAAACAATTTCAGCTTTTAAATTTTTTACTTTTTGTTCTTTTAAAACAATTTCTTCCTTGCCTTTATTAACCATCGCATCCAATTGCTCTTTAGCTGTTTTGGTTTCCGGAAATTCGTTAAAAATTTTCTCCATATCCACAAAAGCAATCTTCGGCGCTTTTTTTTCGGCCGGAGCCGCTTGAAGAAGTTTGGCCGGCTGAACACTGGATGGAGTCGCTGCGGTCTGCGGCTGATCGGTAAGCCGAAATCCCCAACACGGCAGCGCCCCGATACTAACAATCAAGAGCAAAGTAAAATATTTTCTATTCATATTTTTGACTCCCCCCCAACAAACATAATAGCGTAAAACTCAATGCGCAAAGCGCAAAACTTAAGGACTTTTAAAGACTCGATGCTTTTGACTTTGCATTTTGCGTTTTGCGCTTTGCGTTTTGCACTATTAAAACACCTGGCCGATGGTAAAGTAGAACTGGTGACGGCTGGCTTTTTGAATGTCCCGGCGATGATTTAAACCATAGCCCCAGTCCAGCCTGATCGGGAATACCGCCATCACAAAAATCCGGATCCCGAAACCCACCCCGGCTTTCCAATTCAGTTCTTCGTTACCCAGAGCTAACCTTATATCCCGAAAGTTCCGCCAGGCGCCGCCCAAATCAAAGAAGAAGGCTCCCTGCAATATTGTCCGACCGCCTTCTTCGACAAAAGGAAACTTGTATTCAGCATTCACCACGCTCATGATATTGCCGCCTTCCTGAGGGCCGATTTGCCCGCGGTAGTCATAGCCGCGCACCGTATCCGCCCCACCCACATAGTACCGCTCATAGACCGGTATTTCTGATGATGGTGGAAAAGAGCGAATCAGACCCAAGCGCAAATTGGTGGAAAACACAAACTTCCAAAAGGTCGGAAAAAACCAGGAAGAGGTAACGCTCGGCCGGTAGAAATGCACATTCCCGCCAACCGGACCGCCGGCCAGTTCCACTGAAACACTATTTCGGGACCCGCGGGCCGCATCAAAAATGTTATCGCGGCTATCCCGGGATAACCCGGACGAAATGCTGGAGGTAACCGCCAGAGAAGGTTTAACATCGGTCACGATAGAATCAAATAGCTTTATTTCTTCATAAGAGTATGTAAGGTTTCCCGAAACGAAATCAGTAAAACTGCGGCCCAAGCGCAAATCTCCACCCCGGCGCTGTTCTTTATAAGCATCGGACTCCGTGCCATACTGCCTTTTGCGAATCGTGTTAAAAACACCGAAACCGGCGGTGGTTTGATGGCGATTTAACCAACGAAACAAAGCCGAAGGACTTTCGGCATAAATCGGGTTACTGAAGATCCAGGGCTCAGTAAAACCGATTTCATAATTCTGTTTGCGCTGGCCGAACTCCCAGAGCAGGTTAAGACGCTGGCCCAGGCCAAACATATTGACATGGGAAACCTGCAAGGTTCCGGAAAACCGGTCCACGGAAGAATAGCCCGCGCCCATGGTTAAAATTCCCGGCTTGTCTTCTTTAATATCAATGGCCAAGTCGGCCTTATCCTCAACCGGTGTTTCTTGAATGTCTATCGACACCTCTTTTAAAAATCCCAAATTGTAAAGTTTTTCCTGACTGCGTTTAATTTTAGTTAAATCAAACGGATCCCCTTCCTTAACCAGCAGTTCCCGGCGGAGCACATAATCTTTGGTGAAGGTATTGCCTTCAATATAAATCCGATCGATATAAACAATCCCGCCCTCAGTAATATTGACGGCCACATTTAAAATACCGGCAATCTCTTGCACATCTTGTTTAGCTTCCACCAACGAGCGCAGATATCCTTTGCTATAATAAAGCTGATGAACATTTTCCACACTTTTGTCCAGTTCCTGCTGGGAAAAAATCTGCCCGGGTTTAAAGGTAAGGTTAGTCAATAATTTTTTTTCCGGGTACAAACTGCTCCCTTCAAAAGTAATAGCTCCAAACCTGAATTTCCTGCCCTCAACAACTTTTATTTCGATACTGACTTTTGTCCGCTCCTTATTGTAAGTAATCTGTGGTTCGACAACCGTCACTTGCAAATACCCGCGATTTTTATAAAAACTTTCTATCTCCTTGATATCCGCCCGCAGAGTATCTTCTTTAAAAACCTTTTTCCTGCGCAGTTTCATCCCTTTAAGCACTTTCTTGGCGCTAAAATCTTTTGTTCCGCTCAAAAGGACTTTATCAACTAAAACCTGTTTGCCTTCCCGAATAAAAAAGGTTATCACCGCTTGATTTGTTTTTTCATCGACAGCCGGAAAAGCTTCGACTTTAACCTCGCTATAACCTTCATCTTTGTAAAAAATGATCAGCTTGCCAAGATCATCTTCAACTCTGGTTTTGTTATAAGACTCCTCTTCTTTACTGGCAATTTTTTCTTTTAACCGGCGGTTAGGAAATTTTTTATTACCCTTAAACTCAATTTTTTTAATAATCGGTTTTTCCACCAAATAATAAATCAGTTTCACCCCTTTCTTCACTTCTTCCAGATCAACCTTAACCTCGTCGAACAAACCCAATTCATTAATTTTTTGAATATCTTCATCGACACTTCCTTGATTATAGAAATCACCTTTACTCAACTTCATTTTTTCCCGGATAGCGCTCTCCTTAACATTTCTATTTCCCTTAATCTCTATTGCCCGGATTTTTTTTCCAGTGTAGACATCGACGGTCTCGGCGAAGACAGCGGTCGGAAAAAGACCAAACAAAAAACAAATTATGTTAAAATAAACCAGTAGCTTTTTCATCTTAAGTAAACTCCTTGTAATCCAATTTATAATAGTTTAGTTTAATTTATCTTACCATTTTTACAGCAAAAGTCAAACCAGAACTATGATCCCTAGAACCGCGATTGCCTGCGAAATTCCCGAAATAAGTCATGGGTTATGAGTCATGAGTCTTGAGATTAAAAGACTCGATTCTTTTAAGCTCACAACCCACGACCCACAACTCATGACCTGTGTTCTTTTGTATGTAATAGTTATCCACAACCTTATCCACAGTATCCACAAGTTAGTCAAAAAAGCTTTTTTGCCTTCATTTATCAATTAAGTTAGTCCTCACTTCGCTCGGAACTTTACCTGTCTGTAACGTTTTTTTCCCTCTTTAAAAAACCGTTCCCTACAACACATAGCACAAGAAATCAGTTCTCGCTAACCAGGAATTTTCTTCCTCAATGATTCGTATCCCAAATAAACTTAATCCCGCGTAAGGTTAAATAAGGATCAACCAAATATACTTTTTCCAGATTGGGAGTAACCAGAGAAGACAAACCGCCGGTTAGGACAACCTTAAATTCCCTACCGCCAATCTGCGGACTTAACTCTGTTTGCAGCCGCTGAATAATTTCTTTGATCTGCCCAATTGTACCCCAATAAATTCCGGACACAATGCATTCGCGGGTATTTCTTCCTAACGCGTTTTGCGGAACATTCAATTCAATTTTGGGAAGCTGAGTGGTTTTCTTCGCCAGGGACTGAATGGAGATTTCCATCCCGGGAGCAATCACCCCGCCCCAATAGCCGCCGGAGGAATCGACGACATCAAAAGTTGTCGCTGTTCCCATGTCGATAACAATCGCCGGGGTATACCCCAATTTCTGCACGGCAACCGCATTAGCCAGCCGGTCTGCTCCGACTTCTTTGGGATAATCAACCAAAATTTTCATCGGCAGGTTTAATTTTGAAGAAATTATCAGCGCCGAACAGGAGAAATAACTTTTAGCGGCTTTCTCAAAAACCGGGGTTAAACCGGGAACAACCGAACAGATAACCACCCCTTCTAAAGAAGCCTTGCCTGCTAAATTATTCTTCAACAACATCCGCAGGGTTATCCCGTATTCATCAGCTGTTTTTTTTTCATCGCTGGAAACACTCCAGCAGCCAACCACCTCATCCTTCTCAAATAAACCAACCGTAACCTGGGTATTGCCAATATCAAAAACCAAGACCATAATCCCCCCTAAGTTGTTCCGAGCTACGTTCAGAACTTTACACACCTGTGACGTTTTTTTCCCTCTTTAAAAAGAGGGGTAGGGGAGATTTTATCAATATTTTAAAATCCCCCTTCATCCCCCTTTCAAAAGGGGGAACACTTCAACAAACTTCTAATTTCCTATACACTCCCTCACTTCCACCAGCTGATCAACTGAATCAGCGGGTTTGGATAAAGGCCGATGAGCAAAACCATGATCCCGCTAACCGCAATAACCAGATTAATCACCGGAGATACCACTAACCTGTTTTGGTCGGCGGGAAACTGAAAAAACATCCGGTAGACAACCCGAAAATAGTAGTAGACTGAAACGACGCTGTTCAAGATGCCGAAAACGGCCAACCACAAATAGCCGGTTTTTATCGCTGAGCCGAAGACCAAAAACTTCCCTAAAAATCCTCCCATCGGCGGTAACCCGGCCAGAGAAAGCAAAAACACAAACATCATCAAAGCCAAACCTAAAGAGCGGTGAGCCAACCCCGCATAATCTTTAATCTCATTGGAAAACAGTTTATTGGAAACGGCAATCACGCAGCTGAACGCTCCCAGGTTGGTGAAAAGATAAGCCGTTAAATAAACCATCATCCCCTGTTTACCAAAACTATCCACTACCACAAATCCCACCAGCAAATACCCGATCTGAGCGATCGAAGAATAGGCCAGCAGCCGTTTAATGTTTGTCTGCTGAATCGCCATTAAATTTCCGACCGTCATGGTCACCGCGGCCAGAAAAGCAAAAAGCAGATTAAAATTAATTTTATCCAAAGGAATGAAGGTGTCAAAAAACCGCAGAATTATCGCTAACCCGGCCATCTTGGGAGCTAAAGAAAGAAAAGCGGTAATCGGTGTGGGCGCCCCCTGATAAGCGTCCGGCGCCCAGAAATGAAAAGGTACCAGGGAAATTTTAAAACCCAACCCCGCAGTAATGCAGAGTAAAGAAAAAATAACCAGCGGACCCTGACTAATTTTACCACCCAGATCAAAAAGGGAGATGTCGCCGGTTAACCCGTAAAACAAAGACATCCCGAAAATCATTATCCCTGAGGAAAAAGTTCCGATGAGAAAATATTTTATCGCCGCTTCGTTGGAAAGAACGTCTTTCCGGATAAAACCGACCAGGATATAGGAAGCAATTCCCACCAATTCTAAAGCCAGGAAAATCATCAATAAATTCTGCGCGCTAACCAGTAGGAACATCCCCAAGGTGGCCCCGAGCAGCAAAAACTGATACTCGGCCAAATATTTGCTTTCGCTCAGCGGCTGGTAAGGGTAAGAAATAATCAAAACAAAAAATACGGTAATTAGAATCAGCGCTTTAATAAAATAGGCAAAATTATCAGCAAGAAAAAACTGGTAAAACATCGCCCCTTCTTTACCGCTGCTCCAGAGATAGACCACCGCTAAAAAAGCCAGGATTACCCCAGCCAAAGAAACCAGATACAACTTCGGCTGATGGCGGGAAGGAATAAATAAATCCACCCCCAACACAACCAGTAAAGTCATACAAATAATCAATTCCGGTAAAAATAATATATTCATTTAAATGTTTCCCAACATATTCGCCAGATGAGTCATGGTTACATCCATTAAATCGACGGCAAATTTTGGAAAAATTCCCAGCAGCAGCATCAAGATTACCAGAGGAACGAGACAAAGAAGCTCCCGGGCAGTCATGTCGGTCAAATTCGCCCAGGTTTCTTTTAACGGTCCCAGAAAAACCTTCTGAATCATCCAGAGGAAAAAGGCGGCAGTAATCACGATACCGCTGATCGCGATAATGGTGATCAATTGAATCAGCGGCGTTTTACCCATAAAAGCCCCCAAAAGACACATCAACTCGCTGACAAAACCGGCTAATCCGGGCAAACCTAACGAGGCTAGAGTGGCGGTAACCATAATCCCGGTATAGACGGGAAGTCTGGCTCCCAAACCGCCAAAATCGTTAAGCTGACGGGTATGCGTCCGTTCATAAATTACTCCAACCAGCAAGAATAAAGCGCCGGTAATTACCCCATGGTTAATCATTTGAAAGACCGCTCCGTTAAACCCGGTAGTGGTCAGAGCGGCCATCCCCAACAAACAATAACCCATATGGCTAATTGAAGAGTAGGCCACCATCTTTTTCAAATCCTGCTGCGCCATCGCCACCAAAGCGCCGTAGACGATGTTAATCAAAGCCAAGATGGCCAGGGGTAAGGCAAAATAAACAGCCATCTCCGGTAAAATTGTATAATTTACCCGCAACAGACCATAAACACCCATCTTCAGCAAAATTCCCGCCAGAATTACACTGCCCGCCGTCGGAGCTTCCACATGGGCCAGCGGCAGCCAGGTATGGAAGGGAAAAATCGGGACCTTAATCGCAAAAGCCAAATAAAAAGCTAAAAACACCAACATCTGAAAGGGGAAGGTCCAGGAATTCTTATATTGGCCAATCAGCGTGATCATGTTAAATGTATGCGGATCGGATTTAAAATACAAAGCCAGAATCGCCAAAAGCATAAACACACTGCCAAAAAGCGTATAGAGGAAAAATTTTATCGCCGCATATTCTTTTTTCGGCCCACCCCAGATCCCGATGAGAAAATACATCGGCACCAGACTGATTTCCCAAAACATATAAAAAAGAAAGAAATCCAGGGCCGCAAAAACCCCGAGCATCCCGGTCTCTAAAAGCAAAAAGAAAAAGAAATATTCTTTAACCCGTTCCTTAATCGAATAAGAGTAGACAATCGACAATAAAGACAGCAGCGCGGTCAAAATAATCAGCGGCACGGAAAGCCCGTCGACACCAAGAAAATATTCAACATTCAGATTAGGAATCCAGGAACATTGTTCCACGAATTGCATGCTGGCCGTGGTCCGATCAAAGGCGTAATACAACCAGCCGCAAAGTCCCAGGGTGGCCAGAGAAAAAGCCATCGCCAGCAGTTGAATTAAACCGGTTCTTGTTTTAGGAACAAATAAGATTATTATCGCTCCAATTAGAGGTAAAAAAGTTATTGCCGTCAGTATACCCATCTGTTTTCTCCCTAGATAATCCGATTAATTCGGAAAATTAAAACTAGATTTAAAATGTAGGGCAAGCCTTTAGGCTTGCATCTTTAAAAAACGCAGAGCTAAAGCCCTGCCCTACTTTTCCAAAATCATTCAATTTTATCTTAAAAAACTTCAATTTAACTATTACATCCCGAAGAATATTTTTAGTACTACCATTATTCCCAGACCGAGGACGATCATTAATAAATAATTTTGGATTTGACCGGTCTGAGTGAACTGCAGAATTTTACCCGCCCCGACAGTAATAAAACCCAATCCATCCACTGTTTTGTCAATAATCCATCGGTCAATCCAATCTTTAATCAAACTGAGTTTGATTACCAGCCAGGCGCTGCCGTCGACAAAAAAGCTGTCAATTACCCGCCAATCAAAATGGGATAGAGCGCCGGCAAAAGCCATCAGGGGACGCACCACAAATTTCAAATAAATCTCATCCAGATAATATTTATTAACTAATATTTTATAAACTGCCGGCAAGCGCTCAGCCAGTCTTTCCGGGGCAAACCATTTCCGGCAATAAAATGAGTAAGCCAGAAAAATCCCCAACCCGGCAACCGCAATCGAAACCAACATCACCGGCAAACTTTCATGTTCCTCCGCCAACCCCGGCCAACTGACAAAATATTGAAAAATAGTTTGGGCTGGCTGGGAATATTTAAATTTAACCAGGGCCAGCATCCCCAGAAAAACCGAAAAAAAGGCTAAAACCACTAAAGGAATCGTCATGGAAAGCGGCGACTCGTGAGCGTGTTCATACTTTTCCTTATTCCGCGGTTTACCGGTAAAAGCGAGGAAGTAAAGCCGGAACATGTAAAAAGAGGTCATTCCGGCCACCAGAGTGGCTAGAAAATAAATAAAAGTATGCCCAGACCGATAAGCGGCCAGGAGGATCTCATCCTTGGAATAAAAACCGCTGAACGGCGGAATCCCAGAGATGGATAGAGCGGCGACAAAAAAAGTAAAAGCCGTGAGCTTCATTTTTTCCCACAACCCGCCCATCTGCCAAAGATCGTTAGTATGCATGGCGTGAATCACACTGCCGGCGCCGAGAAAGAGCAAAGCCTTAAAAAAAGCATGGGTGGTTAAATGGAATATTCCGGCCGTATAACCGCCCACACCCAAAGCCATCATCATATAACCTAATTGACTAATTGTCGAATAAGCCAACACCTGTTTAATATCGTTAGCCGTTAAAGCCATCGTCGCGGCGAGAAACGCCGTAAAAATGCCGATCGAAGCCACGACAATTAAGGCCGTGCCGGAAAGACTGAAAATAAAATAACAGCGGGCCACTAAATAAACCCCAGCCGCGACCATCGTCGCCGCATGAATTAAGGCCGATACCGGAGTGGGGCCTTCCATCGCATCCGGCAGCCAGACATGAAGCGGGAACTGGGCGGATTTCCCCACCGCTCCGCAAAAAATCAACAAACTGATCCAGGTCGCCAACTGCGCGCTAAAAACACCATTTTCCGCCGCTAAAGAAAGCTGGCCAAAATGGAATGTGCCGCCTGCCGCAAAAATTAAAAACATCCCGAGATAAAATCCCAAATCACCGATCTTGGTGGTAATAAAAGCTTTTTTGCCGGCCTCCGCGGCCGATTTTTTCTCAAACCAAAAGCCAATCAGTAAATACGAGCATACCCCGACGAGTTCCCAACAAATAAACAGCTGTAAAAAATTGTTGGCTAAGACCAGCCCCAACATCGAGAAAGTGAATAAAGACAAATAAGCATAATACCGTTTAAAGCGCGGGTCATCCTTCATGTACCCCAGTGAATAAATCTGGACCAGCAAACTGACGATCGTCACGACCAAAAGCATCACCAGGCTCAGCCCATCCACCAACAAGCCAACTTCCAAACTGATCGAACCACTGCGGAACCACAGCCAGCTCTCTTCCCGGAAACAGGGCAACCCCAAAAGTGTTTGGGCAAAAGCGACCAGCGAGATCAGCGCCGAGGCTCCAATCGCCAAAATACCAACAACCGCCCCTTTTTTGGGCAGCCAGCGGCCAAAAAAGAAAATCAAAACAGCGCTAAACAACGGGAGCAGAGGAACAAGGTAGATATAGTTCATAGTTAGCAAGTTACAAGTCCTGAGTCATGCGTTATGAGTCTTGAGTCTAAAAGAATCGATTCCTTTCAAGCTCATAACCCAAGACTCATGACTCACGACCAATATTATACGGTTGATTTATCCTTTCATAATGTTCATTTTTTCGGCAAAAACTTCTTTTGTGTTTCGATAGAGAGCTAAGACTAAAGCCAGACCGACCACCGCTTCAGCCGCGGCGACAGCGATCACAAAAATGGCAAAAATTTGTCCGACGATCTCCGAAGAAGGCAAATAGTGAGAAAAAGCGATTAAATTGATATTGGCCGCGTTAAAAATTAATTCCAAACTAATTAAAATACCCAAAATGTTCCGCCGGGTCAAAGCGCCAAAGACGCCAATCGCAAACAGTATACAACTCAAAACCAGATAATGATATATTGTCACCATGATCAAAACCTCAAATTATCGATGCGGAACGGTCGCGACCGTTCCCTACAACTAACTCGTTTATTTTTCTTCTTTTCTGGCCATTAGGATGGCGCCAACCATCGCGACTAAAAGCAGTATACCGGCCGCCTCAAAAGGCAAAACATATTTTGTTAACAAAAGTTTGCCGATAATTACCACGGAGTTGTCCTGGGCCGCACCGGGATCAAAGACAAATTTAGTTTTGCTCAGAATTAATAAAAAGACGAAGATTAATCCCAAACCGGCAATCCCCGCCGGCAAAACCTGATGGTTAGTTTGTCGGATATCTTTATCGGTTAATCTGTAGGTCAGCATGATCACAAATAAAATCAAAACTGTGATCCCGCCGACATACAACATGATCTGGACAACCGCCAGGAAATCCGCTTCCAACATAAAAAAAATACCGGCTACAAAAAACAAACTCAGGATTAAAGACAAAGCGCTATGCATCAAGTTTTTAAACAGCACCGCGCCTAAGGCGCCCGCCACAACTAAGGCCGCTAATCCATAAAAAATCATTAAAGGTAAATTCAAGTTGTTAACTCCCTACGCAAAAATCAGATTTGATACATCACAATATTCATCTCTTCCCGTTTGGTAAAACAAACTTCGTATTTCTGACCGTGCTTTATCGATTTATCCGCCACCGGACAACTTTCCTCACAAAGCCGGCAAAACTGGCAAAGGCTAAAATTGATCGCGTAACCGGCTAAAACTCTTTTACCGTTGGCATCCTTAGTCGTCGTCAACGCAATACACTGCACCGGGCAGGCTTTCACGCACATCCCGCAGACGATGCAGGTCTTGGCGTTAAATTCCAAAAAACCCCGATACCGCGGGCTAAGGGCAACTTTTTGCCAGGGATACTGCACAGTAATCGCCGGTTTAAACAAATAGCGGAAAGTGACCAGTAGTCCTTTAAGCAAACTAAGCGCTGAGATTAAGACATGTTTCAGATAGTTCATAAAATATACTTCCTTCAGAAGCAAAGGGTTCGAGGGTTCAAGAATAAACAATAAAACTACTATTTAAAAGATCAAAAACAATATCCCGGCCAAGACAATATTGATGAAGGCCAGCGGCAGTAAAAATTTCCAGCTAAAATCCATTAAGCGGTCAACCCGAAGCCGCGGGTAAGTCCAGCGGAACATCATAATAAGAAAAATTATCGCATAAGTTTTAACAAAAAACCAGATCCACGACGGCAGCCAGGGACCCGCCCCTCCGCCAAAAAACAGCGCCGCGGCTAAAACGGAGGCTAAGAACACATAAGCAAATTCCGATAAAAAGAAGAAGGCAAATTTCAGACCGCAATACTCCGTATTAAATCCAGCCACTAATTCCGCCTCCGCCTCCGGTAAATCAAACGGTATGCGGTTGGTCTCGGCAACCGAGGAAATCAGATAAAGAAGGAAAGCTAATTGGCCGACCACCGGATAGGCAATAAACCACATCCCCTTTTGCGCCAAAACAATTTCCGAAAGTTTTAAACTGCCTGCCCACATCACCACCGGTAAAATCGACAACGCCCGCGGGATCTCGTAGGAAACCATCTGAGCCGCCGAGCGGATACCACCCAATAAAGTATATTTGTTATTTGAACCCCAGCCGGCCATAATAATCCCGATTACGGTAATCGAACTGAGGGAAAAAACATAAAGCAAGCCGACATTCAAATCTGCCGCCACCATCAACCGGCTAAAAGGGATCACGGCAAAACATAAAAGCGCCGGCACAAAAGTGACCACCGGAGCAAGAAAATGTATCCAACGATCAGCCGCTTCCGGAACAATGTCCTCTTTTAGAAACAATTTAATCGCATCGGCAATCGTCTGTGCCCACCCATGCCAACGGCCGGTCCGCATCGGTCCCAGCCGCAGCTGCACATGAGCGGATATTTTCCTTTCCAACCAAACGAGAAAAAGCACGGTAACCAGAATCAGCCCCAAGACCGCCGCCGCTTTAACCAACCCGAAAAGCAAAGTCAGCAGTTCGGCCGGCAAATGAAACTGAAGCCAGAACTTCTGCGCCTGCTCAATAATAAAGGAACCCCAAAAATCAATATCCAAATATCTCATTATCACCTTTGGTTGTTAAATTACCAAAATAAGTCACAAGTTATGAGTCATGTGTCTTGTGATTAAAAGACTCTATTCTTTATAAACTCATAACTCATAACCCATGACTCATGACCTGTCCGCTTTTTACGATCCCCAGCCTTTATCACCTATCCACTTCCCCAAGAACTATATCGATACTGCCTAAAATAGCGACGATGTCGGCGATCTTTCCACCCGGCATAATATCTCCCAGGATTTGCAAATTAACAAAGGAGGGCGCCCGAATTTTCAGCCGGTAAGGTTTTTCTGTCCCGTCACTGACCAGATAGAACCCCAAATCCCCGCGCGGGGACTCAATATGCTGATAAGTTTCTCCCGCCGGGACTTTCAATACTTTCGGTACCTTAGCCAGATACTCGCCTGACGGCAATTTGTTCAAAGCCTGTTCAACAATCTTTAAACTTTCCCGAATCTCGGACATCCTTAAATAATACCGATCCCAGCAATCACCCCTGGTCCCAACCGGCACGGCAAAATTATATTGGTCGTATCCGGAATAAGGTTCGTCTTTGCGCAAATCAAACTTTATCCCGGAAGCCCGCAGATTGGGACCGCTTAAGCCATAAGCGATCGCTTTTTCTCCAGAGATAATTCCGATCCCTTTGGTTCGGTCCAGAAAAATAGCATTATCGGAAAGCAGGTTGTCATAATCCTGGAGATGCGGCCCCATCGATTGGATAAATATTTTTGTTTTTTCAACAAAACCTTCCGGCAGATCAGCGGCCGCCCCGCCGATACGGATATAATTATAGGTGAGACGGGCGCCGCAAACCGATTCAAACAAATCGACAATCACTTCCCGGTCGCGAAAAGCGTACATAAAGGGCGTAACGGCTCCCAGATCAACCCCATAAGTGCCAAAATAAACCAGATGGCTGGCAATTCGCTGCAGCTCGGCCATAATTACGCGAAGCACCTGGGCCCGCGGCGGTATGGCCACCCCCAGTATTTTTTCCACGGTTAAACAATAGGCCAAATTATTGGACATCGAGGCCAGATAATCCAACCGGTCAGTCAGCGGGTTAAACTGAAAATAATTGCGTTTCTCGGCCAGCTTTTCTATTCCCCGGTGTAAATAACCGATGTCCGGATCTGCCGCGGTAACGACTTCTCCGTCCAAAGTCAAACCCAACCGCAGCACCCCGTGCGTCGAAGGATGCTGCGGCCCCATATTAATATACATCGTCTCTGTTTGCAACTTTTCTGTACTATTCATCTCAGTCGTATTTATCTGCCTGGTGCTGATAGTCTTTTCTTAACGGCGGTCCTTCCGGCCAATCCGCCGGTAAAAGAATCCGGCGCAAATCAGGGTGACCGATAAAATTTATTCCCAGCAAATCATACGTTTCCCGTTCGTGCCAATTCGCCGTCGGCCAAAGCCCGAACAACGAGGGAATTTCGGATTTATCCCTGGAAACATCAATCTTTAAAAAAATTTTGTGCCGGTGCTCAAAAGAAAAAAAATGATAAACAACTTCAAGACGATCGGCATAATCGACAGCGGTAATAAAGGAAAGATAATCAAAATTCAGGGTCGGATCTTCTTTCAGCAAACGGGCCAGTTCAAAAAATATTTCTTTCGGAACTTTTAGCGCCAGTTCTTCCGCCGGCAAAAAATTCGCTAATTTTTCCACAAACGGAAACTTATTGACAATGTAAGCAAATAAATTATCTTTATCCATCAATTGTCCTCACTACAATTTTCTTTTACTTAACTCCAACAGCTTCATCTTTTCGATTTTTTTCTGCAGCTGCATTACCCCGTAAATCAACGCTTCCGGGCGGGGCGGACAGCCGGGGATGTAAATGTCCACCGGAACAATTTTATCCACACCTTTAACAACGGAATAAGAATCAAAAAAAGGGCCGCCGCTGTTCGAACACGACCCCATCGAAACAACAAACCGCGGTTCGGGCATCTGTTGATAAAGCCGCTCCAGACGACAAGCCATTTTTTTGGTTACCGTACCGGCCACAATCATCAGATCGGCTTGGCGGGGTGTCGGCCGGGGGAAAACCCCCAAGCGGTCGAAATCAAACCGGGAAGCGTAAGCGCACATCATTTCAATCGCGCAGCAAGCCAGCCCAAAAGTTAACGGCCACAAGGAAGACTCGCGCGCCCAGTTGACAAAAAAATCCATCGTGGTTAAAACAATCCCTCCGCCGGGTATTTTCTCCAGAATCAGCGGGGCTTTATCCAAAATAATCCCCATTTTATTTTCTTTTTCTAATTCTAACCCCACAGCAAGGCCCCTTTGCGCCAGGCGTAAGCCAGCCCTAAACCCAGTATCCCGATAAAAATTATCATCTCCACAAAAGCAAATAATCCTAAACTTTTAAAAACCACCGCCCAGGGATACAAAAAAATCGTTTCCACATCGAAGATCACAAAAATCAAGGCAAATACATAGTAACGAACATTGAACTGCACCCAGGACTGGCCAACCGCTTCCTCGCCGCACTCATAAGTAGAGGCTTTCTGCAGACCGCCGGAAACACTGCGGACCAAATAAGCCATCATCAGGGAAACAAAAACAAAAGCTACCCCCACCAGCAAGAAAATTAAGATTTGCCCATAATTATTCATTGATCTTCCTCTAAAAGGAGCTGCCAGAACTAAAATAGTGAATATAACAAAGTTTTTTATAAAAGGCAAGAAAAAAAGAGCAAAAACTAGGGGACGTTGTTTCCTACGTTGCTTAACTTGTAAATGCCTATCCCTTCACCACGGATTTTTTAAATCGACTAATCGTTGTATTTTTACTCCCCCACCTTAATCACAAAGCCGGCGCTGTGGGCGGTCATTTCCGGGGAGTACATCGACTGCAGAGTGGCGGCGCCGACGCGGTATAGGCCGGGTTTGGTTGGTCTGAGGCGGTAGCGCAGAATGTATTCGCCGTGGGGCAGCCGGCTTAAGAAAAAATTGGTTAGCGAATCGCGCGGCTCCTCGTAGAAGGAAAGCGGGTCGTATTTCCAGCCGCTGAGCAGGGTTTCGGCTTCGAAACCGGCGGTTTTCGGATCTTTCAGGTGCATATATTCGAACCGGCTGCGGGTGTTGATTTTTAGCTGGACTTCAATTTGGTCGCCCACGTGGATAGTATCACCGGAAACCAACGGTTTAAGATGATACTCCCGGCCTTCTTTCACCCGCCGGTAAAAAATCCGTTTTAGTTCCAGCAAGCCGGGCGTGGAAGCTTCCGGTATCTGATCGGTGGAATAGGTCCAGTGCAGACTGGCGAAGGCCACCCCCGGACCTTTTTTCTCGACGATTGCCGATTGTTTATCCGGGGTAATCTCAAAACCTTTCTCCTGCCAGCGCAAAGGTTTATCCAGCCAATCGTCGGCTTTGACGACTACCGAGTCGATACGGTCACCCCATTTAATCTTAAAATTTTCCTCACCGCTTAACGCTCCTTGCTGGTTAAGATAATCCAGTAAAGAAAAAACGGCGGCCACGGAAGCTTTCGTCGATTTCCAAACAGTTCCTTTCCGGCTGAACAATAACCAGCGCACCATCCCCGGGATCCGGCTATCTTTCGGACGCAGCTCCTGCAGGGCGCGCAAAAAGAAGGCATGTTTTTCCACCGTATCCGCATACCAGACCCAGGAATATTTTTCCGGTGTCCAGTAAACACCGGTGAGAGAATCATCCCGCGCTCCGTCTAAAGCCATAGCCAATACTTTGTTCGCTTGATCCTTATTACCCAGCCGCCAATAGGTGTAGGCCAGATAAGCTTTCCCCAAGGGGGGCAGCGCCTGAAGATGCCGTTCCAGGAAGACCACCCAGGATTTGGCGGCGGTGTGTCCGTTTTTTGCCGCGGAAAACTCCTGCGGGGAAAATGAGGTAAGCACATAGCCGGCGTAGGCTACCAGACTGAGGTTGTATTCTTCAGCGGTCAAACGGCGCGGTATTTCATAGTTGACATAACGCAGGGCTTTTTCTACCAGCTGTTTGGGCATCTCTACCCCATAACGACGGGCTTCGGCCAGACCGGCCAGCACATAAAGGGTGATATAAGGATCAGCCTCGCCGCCCGGCCACCAGGGGAAAGCGCCGTTGGACAGTTGGGCGGATTGCAGCTGTTCCAGAATATTGTTTTTTTGATTTTCCACGATCTGGGGATCAAGCAGATCGATCAGCGGCCAGGGGGCCGGACGCCCTTCCGATTCCCAGACCCAGGGCGTTTCCATTAAGCTAAGCAGCCGGCGGGGATCGTCTTTCTCCCAGTCCGGCGTAACCGTCTGGCGTTTGGGAATTTTACTGACCGCTTTTTGGATATTCGGATATTTTTTGTACAGTTCGTTAACGATACTTAAAGGCACATATTTATTTAACAGCTGTTCCACGCAATGGTAAGGATACTCGATCAAAAAGGGGATCGTATTCAAAATAGTTAGCGCCAGTTGAGGATCAATTTGCAAGACCATCGTTTCGTTAATCCGGGTCGGATCGGCTTTCAGAACGATGGCCAATTTTCGCGATACATCACCGGACAAAACCGTGAAAGCCGATTCGCTTAACCGCTGGCGGGAAGGCAGGATCGGCAGTTCCCTTTCCTCGACATCGGAAAGTTTTTTACTAACCGCGGCAGCCTTCACCTGGTAATTAGTTACCCCTGCGGGAATTTTCACCAGCCAATTAAAACTGGCCAGCTGATGAGGTTTAATCTTAAAATGTTTCTGAGGGGCGGCCAGTTGCAATTTTTCGTTAATCAATTGTTTGTTTTCCCTGATCTCCATAAGCAGCTCCCCTTCCTGCTCCACTTCGGACTCGTTGTGCACAATCGCTGTCACTGTTCCCTGGTCTTTCTCCCGGAAAAACCGCGGCAGGTCCAAGCGGACCATCAGCTCTTTTTGGGTTTGGGCTTCTTCCACCAAAATACCTTCCTGCGCGTCTTTAGTAAAAGCAAACATTTTTATCCGCCAGCTGGTTAACTGTTCGGGAGCGGTGAAAGAAAATTTACCCCGGCCGTCCAGCGCGGTGCTAATCTGCGGTTTAAAAAAGGCGGTGTCGGCAAAAGTTTTGCGCGCTTCGACTTTGCTGAGTGCACCAGCATACGGTTTGCCGGCTGCTGAGCCGGAGGCATCAGGGAGTGACGAAGATTTCACAATTCCCCGACCTTCAGCATCTCTTTTGTTGTCTTCCAAAACAACACTGGCCATCTCTTTTCTCATTACATTGTTTTTACCTTTATACTCACTTCCAAAATTCGCGAAACTATCAAGATCATACCCCTGTGACCAGGTGCGGCGGGTACGCAAACCGGGCAGCGCCGGCCCTGGCGACGGTTGACGAAAAGAGCGCAGTACTTTTTCCAGCAGTCCTTCGGTAATCGGGAGATGGATTGTTGGCGGGTCAAAAACCGAATTCAGATAATTATAAGGCTGAGGTTTTAAGGCATAAAGATTATCCAGCCAGGGGTTTTGGGAAGTCCGATAATATTCTAAGGAACGGTCGTACATTAAAACCAGCGCCTCCGCTTTTTGCGGCTGGCCGGCAAAATTTTTTACTCTCAGTCCCCAGTTAATTTTTTCTCCCGGTTTTAGTTTTTTGCTAAAAGGCTCTAAACTTAAAGTAAGTTTTTTTTCTTTCCAGGGTACGGCAATTACCGTCTGGCCGGCGTAAACATCCAAATCTTTAACTCCGAACCAGCGCACGGTAAACCCGCCTTTCAGCGCTTCGGTCACCGGTATTTCGATTAACTGCACCGGCTGACCGCGGTCGATAAACTCACTGCGCAAAAAATATTCACCCGCCCAGATTTCCACCCAGTAACGGCCGCCGGCCAGCGCCGAACCGATCAGCAGCCGGGCCGTCCGGCCAACTTGATATTCGTCTTTTTCCACCAGCGTCACTGAAGCCGCGGGCACAGGCACGGCCTCTTTTACGCTTTTTGCGACCACAAAAATTTTGTTTTGTTCAACTTCCCCGCCCCACTGATCTTGGGATTTTAATCGGATCCGATACACCCCCTGGGGCAGTGACCGCAAGTTTATAATGGTCTGCCCATCCTGACCATACTTAATTTCTCCTTCTTCCACCAATTCCGCATTCGGCACATCCTTTAACTGCAGATCGAGCGGCGGCGTCCATATTCCTCCAGATTGGTGACGGCTTTCGGACAACGGTTTAGCCGGCTGATTGGCTAAGACAAACGCTTGAAAATCAGCTTTACCGGCCAGCGGCGCGTCGTTAATCGTCAACAGTTTAGTTTCTATCCCAATTTTTTCTTTTTCCCGATAAAAACCTTTCTGCGGCTGGACGGCAAAATAGAACGCCTGCCGGCTGGCTTGATAAGTTTGCTCTGTCTGGATCGTCCGGCCGCCGGCATCTCTTCCCTCCACTTCCACCACAAACCGGGCGATCTCCGGAATATTACCCGCATATCCACCCTGTCCACCGGTCGGCGTAAAAGGAATCGAAAAATTGCCTTCCGCGTCAGTTTTCAATTCTCCGCTGGCCATCTCCTGTGGAGATCCGGTATAATTTTCCGCAAACCAATAACGGTAACACCAGGGAATATAACTTTGCCGCTTAATCCGGTATTTAATGACCGCTGACGGTACCGCTCCGCCAAAATAATATTTGGCCGAACCTTTAACCTCTACCGGCTGATCATATTTCCAAACCTTCTCCGCCGGTTTTAAACTAAGCTCAAACTCCGGCCGCTTATATTCCTCAACGGAAAAATTAATCGCGCTGCTGTTGCTAAACTGCCCATCAGAACTTTGAGCATTGAGGGTATAGCGGCCCAGCAGACGGCCTTGCGGTATTTCCAGACTGACACTGGCGCTGCCTAACTCGTTAAGCTTAACCGTTTGGGTAAAAAACTCTTTATAATTGGGATCTTGAGCGCTAATCGTCACCGTTCGCCGGTTATCCAAAGTCTTAAAACCCCCGGTTATTCGGCGCACCACGATAACTTTAACTTTGAGCTGTTGTCCGGGGCGATAAATGGGACGGTCGGTTTCCAGAAAAAGCCGGAGCGGGTTAGGTGGATAATAATTAAAATACTGAGCCTTCGGCCAGTAAGCAAACGAGCGGCCGGATTTGGCCAGCGGGTAAACATCCCAACTATTGTGACTTTGCGGATAGATATTGACCGGCCGGGACAAAAGCGTTCTCCCCTGTTCGTCAGCCGACAAATTAGTCCAATGTTGGGAAGTTCTTGAAGAATAAATGTTTAATGCGGTCTTGCCCGCGGCTTGACCAGTCTTGGCCGATAAGGTATAGAATTGAAAAACATCATCGGTAATATTATTCGGCCCCTGACGGTCCAGCAAATCATCATAGGCGGAAAGAGTTTTTGTGGTCACGCCGGAGGTGCCGATTAAAACCAAATCGGTCACATTCAGGAAACAAGCCTGCATCAGCGAACTGCCCGCTTTAAAAGACTGATCAGCGCAGGCTAAGATCAGATAAAGGCCGGCTTCCATCGCCGGCGGATTGTATGTTTTGGTTAGTGTCTGATAATTTCCCTGGTCATCGGTCTTGGCTTCCCACTTCTGATCGGCCGGCCGCAAAAACAAATATTTTGCCAACCACTGCTTAAACCAATCCTGGTCGGGATAAACGAGGATATTCTGCCATCCATAAAAATTCTTCCGGTAGCCGGTAAAATTTTCCTTCAACTGTTCCGGATCAACCCGGTAGAGGCAAAAATACACTCTCTTTAAATTTTTTGTGGTCACCGACAGCGCGCCTTTGGCCGGCGGCATGACGGTTTTAGCCCGCAAAGTCAGCTGAGGCATCTGAATGCCAGTCCGCAATCTTTCCGCCTGCCGGGCGGAAAAAGCAGATGGGAAATCTTTTTCTATTCTTTGGCATAAGCGGACAGCGGACGATGAATCGCCGTTTTGCTGAAATATTTCCGCCGCCTGATAACCGGCCGCCGCCCGCGCCGCTTTGGTTTTAAAATTTTCCAGCCACTTCAACAAAATTTCCTGCACCCGGAGACGATGGCGGCCCGACAAATCCTTAAAATCAAACTTCTGGGCATATCTTAAAGGTAGCAGCACCCGCGTTATTCTCCAATGTTCCGCCGCCTCCTGCCGCGATGATAAATTTATCTGGCTGGCTAAAGACATCAGTTCGGCCGCCAACAACACGGAAGAATCTTTAAAATTAACCGGCTGAACAAACTCTTCCCCCAAAAACTGCTCCACCGGCGCTTTAACCGATTCCACCTCCGAGGTGGAATCGGCTTCGTTTAAGAGGAAATCGGTCCAGGTTAAAATCAGGTAATCAAAAAGAGTGGGATACATCCCAAAATCGACATCCTTAACTTCCAGAAAATATCCCTCGTTGGCCAGCGGCCGGTTCAGTAGTTCTTTTTGCAGAACAAACAGCTGTTGATAAGTTTTTTTTATTTCCGTCCTCACTTCTTGCGGGGTAAGACGGAAAACTTCTTTTTTTTCTTCGTCAATTACATCCCGGCGCTGGTAGAATGAATACTGTTTTAAAAAATTTCGGTATAGTTCGGCTTTCAGAATTAGAATTCTTACCAGGTAAGTTTTTTCTTCCGGCAAGGAGAGAGAGGAGAACTTTTCTACCGCTTCCCCGTAACGGTAGAGATGAGTCAACGATTCAGCGCTGCGAAAAAACGCCTTCCAGCGCGTATCGTCATCTTTAGCCTCTTTAAAAACCGCCTCGTACTCTTTTAAAGCCGACTCAAAAACACCTTTCTCAAACAACTCATCAGCTTTTTTCAGCTCGCCGGATGCGAAACCGAAACTGCCCAAGAAAAAAACCAAACCCAGGATAAAAATCAGCTTTTCTCCAATTTTTTTCATTGTCTTTCCTCCCCTATTTACCTTTTAGACAACAGAGTCCCCAAAAAGTTCCCGGAAAGCTCACTAAAAAATCAAAAGAGACAATTATTTTTTCTGGATTAATTGGATAGCGGCGAGGAAACCTAAGATGTAGCTGTAGGCTCCGAAACCGGAGATCTGGCCGGCAGCCACCGGGGCGATGAGGGATTGATGGCGGAATTCCTCCCGCTGATAAATATTGGATAGATGGACTTCGACTACCGGAATCGCACAAGCGGCAATCGCATCGCGGATGGCCACACTGGTATGGGTATAAGCGGCGGGGTTGAGAAGAATTGCCGAAACCTTCTCTTCGTTGGCCTGGGCGATTTTATCCACAATATCCCCCTCATGGTTGGATTGAAAAAATTCTACCGAAACTTTTTTTTCCTCGGCGAGTTTTTGTATTTGCTGATTTATTTGCTCCAAAGTAGTCTGGCCGTAAATTCCGGTTTCCCGTTTTCCCAGCAAATTCAGATTAGGTCCGTGCATCACAATAATTTTGTTCATTTGGCCACCCTCATTCCTTTGATTACTTCCATCACTAATTTCAACGGCACATCATCAACAATAACCTTCCCGAGATCCAGCGGCAAAACAAACCGCAGTTTATTGTTGCGCATCTTTTTATCATGCATCAACCCGCTCAAAATTTTCTTTTCACCGACATTTTTTTCAATTTTAACCGGCAAACCGCTTCGCTTAATGATACTTTCCAACCGTTGGCAATCCTTAAACAACTTCATTTTTTCCGCCAGCCGCGCGGCGGCCACCATCCCTAAAGCCACCGCTTCACCGTGTTTATAAACTTGATAATTTGCGGCCGCTTCCAAAGCGTGACCGAAGGTATGACCAAAATTAAGAATTTCCCTTTTCCCCTTGTCCTCCCGCTCATCCTCGCTGACTATCGAGGCCTTAATCTGAGCACAGCGGGAAACTACTTCGACCAAAATATCCAGTGTCTCTTGATGAAAAAGGTCTTTCTTCGGATACTGGTTGAGCGCCGTTGGTGAAGTGAAAAGCGGCGACAACTGCTCCAAATTTTTTTCTAAAAATAAGAAAAAATCCAGATCGGTAATCACCCCGTATTTAATCACCTCGGCAAATCCATTACGCCACTCGCTATAAGATAATGTTTTCAAAGTATGAATATCCGCCCAAACCAACCGCGGCTGATAAAAACTTCCGACCAGATTCTTGCCTTCCAACAAATCCACCCCGACCTTGCCGCCAATCGAGGCATCCACCTGGGCCAGAAGCGTTGTCGGAATTTGGATAAAAGGGACCCCTCGCAGATAAGTGGCCGCCACAAATCCGGCCAAATCACCGACCACACCGCCGCCTAAAGCAATTATCGGAGACAACCTTTCCATCTGCTGTTTTACGCAAAACTTATATAAACGCATCACCCATTCCAGCTTTTTATATTTTTCTCCGTCCGGTACGGCGACAATCGCCGGAGTATAACCAACGGCGCTCAGACTGCGGACTAAAGTCTGGGCATAAAGCCATTGGATCCGGCTGCTGGTAACGATTAACACTTTGGAGTGAAATAGGCCTTTGATTTCTTTCCCGATCTCGGCCAGCGGAGATCCGATACAAATTGGGTAACTGCGTTCGCCTAATTCGACAATAATTTTTTTCATTTACCCTCCACCGGCTTTAACTCCGGCATCAAAGCGATAATTTTTTCCACTATCTGATCCAAGTTTAAATTATCCGTCTGCACGGTAAAATCACATCGCTGATACAAAGACGCTCTTTCCGCTAAAAGTTTTTTTATTTCAGCCTGCGAATCTTTCTTGTTCAACAGCGGCCGGTTCCGATTTTTTTCCACCCGCTGCCAGATAACTTCCGGCGAAGCCGTCAAACAAACAACCCGGCCGTTTTTTTTCAACTCCTCCATATTTTCTTCTTTCAGCGCCGCTCCCCCGCCGACCGCCACCACTAAATTATCCAGCATGGCAACTAATTTTATTGCCTCGCTTTCCGCCTGGCGAAAAAAATATTCCCCCTTGCGGGAAAAAATCTCCGCCACGCTCATCCCTGCATCTTTCTCGATGATTTGGTCGGTATCATAAAAATCCCGTCCTGCCCGCTGAGCCAATTTTCGGCCCACCGCCGATTTCCCCGTCCCCATAAAACCTGTAAGCACAATGTTCATTCATTCCCCTACGACCATAACATCATTACTATATACAATTGTTAATTAAAAAACAAGTTAGTCCGAACTGTGCTCGGAACTTTACTTACATTGAAAGACATCTCCTCTCCCTTGAGGGGAGAGGATTAAGGTGAGGGTGTTAAAAATTAAATTCCTTTTTTATTTGTCCCCTCACCCTGCCCTCTCCCACAAGGGGAGAGGGTAAAAGATTCAAATTTCTGTGGTTACCCTGCCACAAATTTTCTTATCGCCGGCCACTCCGGCGCCGCCGGCTTCCTCGTTTCACCGCTTTATCCTTAGTCACTCGCCACTGTAAAGACTGCGGAGATTTTTCGGCCAGCGAAAGGGAGATTTTTCCCCCCGCGGTATCCACAGCGTCCACGACTACCTTAACCTTTGTGCCCGGCTTCAGGTTCGTCACCCGCAGCATCCCCTCCGCGCCGGTATCTCCACAGAGCACGAACGAACCGCTTTCGATCACGGTCGTTATAGTTCCCTCTAACACCGCGCCGATCTGTCCCTTGAACAGCTCCGCGCGCAAAATATCCACCGCCTTATGTTCGGCGTCGGAGGCGGCGCGTTCCCGTTCCGAGCAGTGCGCGCCCGCGATAGAAAGAGAAGGGCTGTGATGTTTTTCCTGCTTCCCCCAAATAAGCGCTTTGATTGCCCGGTGGGCCATCAAATCCGGATACCTGCGGATGGGCGAGGTGAAATGAGCGTAGGCCCGGGCGGCAATGCCAAAATGCCCTAAGGATTCCGGCGAGTAAACGGCCTGTTTCATACTGCGCACGATCAGTGAATTTATTATATCGGCCAGCGGATGCTCCTGCGCCTGGCGCAGCACATCCTGCAGCGCTTTCTGCGTATTTCCGGCGATGAGATGTCCGGCGGACAACCCCAGCTCGCCGAGCGTCTTCGCCAAAATTTTTATTTTCAGCGGATCCGGCTCGTCATGGCGGCGGTGCAAAAACGGCGCTTCTGCGGCCATCAGCTCGGTGGCAATCGCCTCATTGGCCAGAAGCATGAATTCCTCGATTAGACGGTGGCTCTGCAGCCTTGGACGAAGAGAGACATGCAGCGGCTTGCCGTCAGTGTCCGTCTCAACTTTATATTCAGGAAGGTCAAAATCCAGCGCGCCTCGCTTAACCCGGCAACGATTCAACACCTCTCCCAGCTCACCCATCCGCTTCACGACTTCCGCCACAGTCCTGGACACCGCCGGGACATCTCCTCCGTCAAGCAGCGATTGCACTTCCTCATAAGTGAACCGCCGGCAGGAACGGATGACGGTAATCGCCAAACGCCGCCGCAGCACCTCACCTGCGGAATTGATGTCCATAAAGACGGACACCGTAAGCCGCTCCTGCAGAGGCCGGAGACTGCACAGATTATTGGAAAGCGAGGGCGGCAGCATCGGCACGACCCGGTCCGGCAGGTAGACGCTGGTCCCCCGCGCGTAGGCCTCTTTATCCAGAGGGGAACCCGGCTGCACATAATGCGCCACATCGGCGATATGCACGCCCAGCCGCGCCATCCCTCCGGTCAGGGACTCAAGCGAGACCGCATCGTCGAAATCCTTCGCGTCCGCCCCGTCTATGGTCAAGATTGGAAGGTGAAATAACTCTTCTCGTCCCTGCCACCACACTGGCTCCAACTGCGCCGGCAGCGCTTCGCTTTGGGCAAGAACTTCTTTCGGAAAATTCTCCTTGATCCCCAGCGAGCGCAGTAACGCGCTGATCCGTGCGCGGACATCGTCCGACACACCCAGCAGCTCAATCACCGTTCCCGCCGCTCCGTCCGTTTTAGTCGGCCAACGGGTCACTTCCAAGACCGCAAAGGATGCCTCGATCGGGACTATTTTAGGTAAAAAACCGAGCACTTGAGCCGGCGGGGCATTTCCTTTCTCGGCAACCAAAACCCAGCCGCGCGGAAACTTTTTAAGAATGCCGACCATCGAAGTGTGAGCGCGTTTGAGCACTTCCAGGATCTCGCCGGAAAAACGGCCGTCAGCCTCGCGGCGCACCCGCGCCGAAACGCGGTCTCCGTCTAAAGCCAGCTCCAGCCCGCGGCCGCGCAGGAACGCGTCGGAACCGCCTTCTTTTTCCGTCAGTAAAAAAGCAAACCGCCCGTGATGCTGGATCACGCCTTCAAGGATGGCTGCCTGCTCTCCGGCGGCCTGACGCCGCGGAGGTTTTTTCCAATGTTTTTTCATATAATTGTAATATGCTCTATCCCTTCTTACGTATCTGTCAATACTATCTGTTTTATTAAAAATCTGGGGTCACCTTAACAGGCGATCCCAGATTGTGAGTATCAGCTTCTGCGGGGATTAACTCTGCCCTCTACGCGCAGGGACAGCCTTTGTGGCCGCCGATTTGCATTACCGGGGATATCTCATCTTTTTGGTTAGGAAAATTTTAAATTTTTTTCACCCGCACCCGGTAATCCACATTGTAATTAATCCATTCCAATAATTTTGTTTGGGACTCCAAGAGCTCTCCTTCAATCAGTTGGGATCGCCAGCCTTTCATTACTTCATCAGCCACAGTCCACAACCGGACTCTTTTTCTGCTCACATACTCTTCCCAGTTTTTTGCCACTTTAGCCGGAGGATAAATTATTCGCAAGGTAATATTTCTGGCCAGGTAATCCAGCGGAGTCAAGTCGATTTTAGAGTAGGAGGCCCGCCCGGCCTCTCCCTTCTTGACATCTATCCCTTCAGGGATGCCATCACTGAGAATTAAAACGGTAATCGGGGATAAAGTAAGATTTCTTTTTTTGACCAGTTGGGCGATGGACTGAAAAAATGTATTAAAGTCGGTCAAATGATCTTTCTTCACGAACCAATTTTTTAAACCATTATGAATATCCAGGGGGCTTTTGTTCTCAAAATCATAAATCGAATGAAATACTTGAGGATCATCGGCATAATTGCCGCCAACCGCGCCCACAAACAGGCTTTTCGGCTTTTTGAGTTTTCCGAGACCGTTGATGTGCCCATAAATATAATAAGCTAAAAATTCCAGAGAATCTTCAAAATATGGGGTATCCCGGAATGAACCGCTGACATCAACTCCGATAAAATAGGACATCCTGCTTTTAGCCGATTGATCCGGAATAGCCGTACAACCGGTAAGAAATAAACACGCTAAAACCACCGCTAAGCCGCTGCGAAACTTTTTTATCCTCTCAAATCCCATAATTCCTCCCCCCGTTCAAACTGGTTAGGGCTCCACAAAAAAACTGTTTCCGGAAAAATCCGGCCAGCCCTTTTTTTAGTAAGTCCTCCGCTGTTTTTCCATTAAGAACTATTGCTAAAAACCCGGCCGCTTTAAGGCAAGTTTTTTTAAGATTTCCGCCGAACTCTTCACGTCTGAAAATTTCTGGAAAGGAATTTCAAATATACCCTCGCCGGAAATCAAAATGATCCAGAAATTAATTCCGACTGCAACCAGTTGCAACACCGGCAAAATTGCGTATTCGGCCAATTCCTGACTGTTTTTCTTGAACCATTCAATATCATTTTTGAATATTTCCAGCAAGTTTTTTACCCAGGCCATTTCCGGTTCTTTAGCCTCTTCTTCGATAACTTCAGCGCCGTGCAGTCTTTGCCGGGACATAATCGCCAGGAGAGAAGGGGTGCCGAAACGTCCAAAAAGGAACCAGGTCATCCCACGAATCCCCAGCCAGCCGAATGCAGCAAAAAGAAGGGTGGAAACCAACCCCATTCTAAATTGTTCAGAGGTTTGTTGAGCAATCCAGGGAGCGGCGGAATCAACAAGTTCGCGGTACAAAAAGAAAACTTCCAAAAACATCACAAAAAATTCAACCAGCAGCATTTGAATAATCTGTTTGATATTTCGGCTCTGAATGGATTCGGCCAAAACCTGAAGACAAGCGAAACTGCCGGAGATTAATAAAAACAGCATCATAAACAGAACCGGAGCTAAAAAAGTGTGCGTTTCCACACCGACCAAATCGCTGATTACTTCAGACATGGTTGGCAAGAGGGTATAAGTGAATACCCCGGCTTCCAACGCTGACCAGAAAATAGTTAAGATTACCGCCAACCAGGGAACACCGGGCTGAAAATACTTACTGGAAAATTGGGTGCCAATTCGAAACGGGAACAAAATAAGTTCCTTGACAAATTCGGACAATATCCGAATAATCATAACAATTAACCCCCAAAACCATCCCAGGGACAAAAAGGCAAACCGGAATATGCCGACCCAAAACAGCCATAGAGCCTTAAGCAGATCCCACCAGTTTAAAGCTAAAGCGGCGATAAGGTGAGCTCGATTAGAGCGAAAAGGAATGGTATAGACAGCCAGCATGGTAGTCCAAAGACTGGCAATTATTAATAAACCAGGAAGTAAAATAAAAATCCTTCGGAACAAGATTTCTGTCAACATCTGCCCCGGCCAAGCGGCCAGCAAAATTTGCGCCTGTACTGCCGGAATCCAAAAAACGGGTAAAATAATTAATTGATAGAATCCTTCCCATCCTTGAGGAACTGATAAACCGATACATTCGAACATAACAACTCCTTTTTTGCCAAATTTATGGTCGTGAACAACTTCTTCTCTTCCCCCCCCTCTTGAAAAAAATCTTCCATGATTATTTTTTCAGTCGTGCAAGTAAAAGGATATTCCACCAATGAACATTTAACCATAAAACTAAAAAAAAATCCACAACTTTTTCAAACATCCTGTTGAAAGACTAAAAGATTGCTCAAAAAATCCGGCCTAAAAAAACAAAACATCTGTTTACCAATCAGGAAAAATATTTTATCCTGCGCTAATTTGCCTGCCCGGGCCTCCCTTACTGATTTTTTAGTCTGCCGACAAAATCTCCCCGATCATGATCATCTTTGAATATTTCTCTTCTTTCTATCCCGCTATCCCGCGCACCATTATCTGGTACAGTAATCCCGGTCTATCTATTCCTGGTTTTCTTGGCATATTGACATGCTATATCCTTTTTCAACATCTGTCAACACTATCAGCTACGTCCCCTATATGTGTTTTTTTATTTGATTTTCATTCATTTTTTTTGTATATTAGATAAGCATTTCTATGTAAAATCGGTTCTGATTTACTGAAAGAACATTTCGCTAAAATAATTCGTGTCTCCTCAGATGCGAAGGAATTTTTAAAAGGGGTTTTCGATGAAAATCAGACAGGAAAAAATTATCTTTTTAAGCGCCTTTTTTCTGGTTTTTTGCTTAAGCGGACTAATTTTTATGAATAATTGGAGAAGGGCTGACAATCCTCCGCCTGCTCCCGCTAAAAATTTAGCGGAGCTGCCGACCCAAGCCGCCGATTTGACTCCCCCTATCCCCAAAATTATTTCCGTTAAGGAAGCGATGTTTTATGAGGCCATGCCCGACAGCCGGGTGAAATGCCGGTTATGTCCCTGGGAATGCACTCTAAAAACCGGGCAAAGAGGGGTATGTAAAGTTCGGGAAAATCGTGCCGGGAAACTCGTCAGCTTATCTTATGCCCATCCCTGCACTGTCAATATCGATCCGATTGAGAAAAAACCTTTCTTTCATTTTTTACCCGGCACAACTGCGCTTTCGCTTGCTGCCGGAGGCTGTAATCTAGGGTGTAAATTTTGTCAAAATTGGGAAATAGCCCAAAAAATGCCGGAAGAGCTGAAAACTTTTAATATTCCGCCCGAAGGAATAATTAAACTCGCCCAGCGCTCCCAGTCGCCGGTTATCGCTTTCACTTACTCGGAACCGGTGGTGTTCTACGAATATATGCTGGATATCGCCAAATTAGCTAAGGAAAATAATCTCAAAACTGTTGTGGTCAGTAACGGATTTATCAATCCCGAACCGTTACGATTGCTTTGTAAATATGTGGACGCCATTAAAGTCGATCTCAAAGCTTTTAACGAAAAATATTACAAAGAGGTCGTTTTAGGCAAACTGCAACCGGTGTTGGAGACAATAAAAATTATCCGCCAGGAAAATGTACACTTGGAAATAGTGTATCTAGTGGTACCGGCTTTAAACGATAATCCGGAAGAAATCAAAATGATGTGTAAATGGATCAAAGAAAATCTGGGCGCGGAAATTCCTTTGCACTTCTCAAGATTTCATCCGCAATATAAGATGAAGAATTATCCGCCGACGCCTTTATCGACACTGGAAACACTAAGAAAAATTGCTTCCGATTGCGGTTTAAAATATGTTTATGCGGGCAATGTCCCGCCGGGAAATATCGGCGAATCGACCTATTGTCCCCAGGACGGAGAATTACTGATCCGGAGAATCGGCTATCAAGTTGTAACCAATAATCTTGTTAAGGGAAAATGTAAATTTTGCGGGACGCCGATTTATGGGAAATTTTAATGGAAGGGCATGAACTATCCAAATTTTTCTTTGCCGGTATCACCTTGGGATGGGGTCCGTGTCTGGCAATCTGCCTGCCAGTACTTTTTCCGTACATCACCGCGAAAGGGATAAATTGGCAAACCGGCTTAAAATTGACACTTATTTTTTCTTTCGCCCGCCTAAGCGCTTATTCTTTACTCGGATTAACCGCTGTTGCCGCTTTTCGCACTATCGATTCTCTGATTGGTCCCAACACTGTCATCGTCAAATTGGCGGCCGGAAGCTTTATTGTTTTTACCGGTCTGGCTTATTTACTGGGAAAAATTCCCCATGCCTCTTGCCGTTTTTTAGATAAATTTTTAGTGGAAAAGTCCAACTGGAATATGTTTATTCTGGGTTTTTTAATCGGTCTAGCGCCTTGTCCGCCGCTAGTGGCGATTCTTACTTATATCGGCTGTATGTCCGGGAATATTTTGGACGGAGGGGCAAGCGGTTTTTCTTTTGGAGCAGGAACACTTATTTCTCCGCTTATCCCCATCGGCACAATCGCCGGTTTAATTTCTCACAAGATCAAAGATAAACCGAAGATATTTATTACTACCCGCATAATTTGCGGTCTGATCATAATTTATTTTGGTATCAAGTTAACAGTGTCTTAAGAGCCGCTAAGCAACGAGGATAATACTACTTTTTATGTTTAAAAAAAAGATCCTTATCTCCAGCTTAATAACTCTTGGTTTTGTTTCCTTAAGCTTCCAAATAATTTCCTTGCGGGAAATGCTGGTAATTTTTTCCGGCAATGAGCTTTCGCTGGGGATAATTTTAGGAAATTGGCTGATTTTAGTGGGGTTGGGAGCCTGGCTTGGCGGCCATATTGTCGATAAACTGAAGCAAAAGGAAAAAAGTTTTATTTTACTTCAAATTTTAACTGCTTTTTTACTCCCGTTAGAAATCGGCGCTATTCGAATTTTAAGACCCTGGTTACAAAAAACTCCTTCCGAAATGCTGGGATTTTCCCTGATAATAATTTATTCTTTCCTCGTTCTCAGCCTAAGCTGTATTTTTTTTGGTGTTTGGTTTGTGCTGGGGAGCAGCATTTTTTCCGATCGCGAAAACAGCGAATCACCGGCCTTACCCATCGCTAAAGCCTACGGTTTTGAATCGTTAGGGGCAATTGGCGGCGGATTAATCACCAGTTTCTTTCTGGTTAGATATTTTAGTGTTCTGGAAACAGCCTTTTTTCTTTCCGCGCTTACTGTTTTTACGGCATTTTTGTTCGCTTTTAATTCTGCTAACCGCTTTCCGCGGCTTACCTGGTTCTGTTCTTTCATTTTAGTTTTAAACATCAGTATAATTTTTTCCGGGCAAATAAACAAATGGGAGAAGGCCATCATTGCCTGGCAATGGCGTCCCTTCCAATTAATTGAAAATAAAAATTCCGTATACGGAAATATTTCAGTGATCAAATTAAATGAGCAATATAGTTTCTACGAGAATGGCAATATTCTTTTTTCCACTTTTAACGAACAGTACAATGAGGAGCTGGTCAATTTTGTCCTCTTGTCCCATCCCCAGCCGAAGAAAATATTACTGCTCGGTGGAGGAATCAGCGGCAACCTTCAGCAAATATTGAAATATCCAATAGAAAAGTTAGTTTATGTGGAATTAGACCCGCTTTTAATCAAATTAGCGGGAAAATATGTTGATCGCAAAAACCGGCTGGCCTTAAACGATTCGCGTTTAACAATGTTTTATGGGGATGGGAGATTTTATATTAAAAACAGCCGGGAAAAATTTGATTGCATCATTGCGGATATACCGGACCCGAATAACGGTTTAATCAATCGCTTTTACACCGAGGAATTTTTTCAAGAAGTGAAAAATATCTTAAATCCCCAGGGAATATTTGAACTCTCGCTCACTTCCTCGGAAAATTATATGAGTAACGAATTGAAACTTTTATCCGGCACAATTTACGGAACATTGAAGAAAGTATTTAATTCCTGCACCGTTGTTCCGGGAACGCGCAACTATTTTTTAGCCTCAGTTGAGGAAAATTTTCTTGTTAATCCAGCGCAATTAATTCAGCGAATCAAGCAGCGAAAAATTTCGCTCACTTATCTGACCCCTTATTATCTTAATTATCTGCTCAAGCCGGACCGGATAAAGAGGATCATGAACTGGATAACCGAGATAAAATCGGCGCAAAGGGAGATCAACAAAGATCTCTCGCCGATTTGTTATTTTTACGGTGTTCTATTCCAGAGTTCCTATTTTGGCCAAACGCTTCCCAAAATTCTTGCAAAAAGCAAAAATATTAATTTATTGTTGATGATTTCAATTGTTTTGGGAATTGCCGGCTGCTTTTTAATTACACCGCTGAAAGGCGCCGGCAAAAAAAATCTATCTTTATCCCTGGTAATGATTTTAACCGCTTTTACCAGTATGCTGCTGCAATTAGTAACAATGTTCGCCTTCCAGATGATTTACGGATATTTATATTACCAGTTAGGCATGCTGATAACTTTTTGTATGGCCGGTATCGCTTCCGGAAACTGGCTGGCCGTAAAAACCGGGAAACATGCCAAACCGGAATTAGTAATTTTATCCACCGTAATTGCCCTATTTATTTATGCTTTAGCGCTTCCCTTAATTTTTAAAATTCATTTCCCCATACTATTTGCCTTCCTCACTTTTTTTGCCGGATTGCCGGTAGGCTTAATCTTTCCCCTGGTTAACCAGCTTTATTTAGAGAATCAACCCTCGTTAGGAAAATCCGTCGGCCGGCTTTACAGCAGCGATGTTTGGGGCGCAACTCTCGGCGCCTTTCTGGGCAGTATTATCTTCATCCCGATTTTAGGAATTGCCGGCACTTCTATCTTGTCAGGAATTGTGATGACCGCAGGAATAGTAATATCGATAAAATTGAAGCAATCACGCTGCCTCCTAAAGAAATAGTATAACTTAATAAGTTAGTCCGAGCTACGCTAGAAACTTTCCCTCAATGTGATGTTTTTCCTCTCCCTTGAGGGGAGAGGATTAAGGTGAGGGTGTTGCGGGATCACCTAAACAGGTGACCCCATCCGTCCAATTGGGAACTGTAACATTTTTTCATTCAAACAGTCCAAATATGTAGGAAGGAGGTGATAAATACTAAAGGTGAGTTTTATTTCCTATTTAGGGAACAGGTCTTACCAAGTACATCATATTCAGGAGGTTAAAATGAAAAATGCGGTAAAAATTTTCCTTGGGTTGTTACTGTTATGTTCAGGTGCGATTGTTCTAGAGGCAAGATCGGATAAAAATACCATAAGTAAAGAAGGTCCTGGAATGGATCATTCAATGATGATGGACAAAAAGGGCAAATACGGACACGAAAAAGATTATAAAAACCAAGATTGTTGTGCAAAAATACTTAAAAAAGCGGAAAAATTGAAACTTTCCCAAGAACAAATAAAGGAAATAAGAGCAATTAAGAAAGATTTCGACCACTATAAGGTAGACAAGAAAGATGAATTATGTGCTCTAAACCTTAAATTGAGCGAGCTCAGAAAACAGCAACCCGTTCCCTTAGCTGAAGCAAAATCATTGTTGTCTAAAATAGGCGGGGTGAAAGCGGATATGCAGTTTAAACAGCTTGAATCCCGGGAAAAAGCGATCGCTCTGTTCACCGACGACCAAAAATCAAAATTTAAAGAGTTGTGTGACAAACAAAAAGGAAAGAAATGGCTTCCAAAAGACAAGAAAGAGAAATCCAATAAATAGTTGATTGGCAAGTTGGTAGGGGACGGAGTCAAAATATCGGAAACTGAAAAACATACAAATACGAAAAGCATCATTAATTTTCTTTCATTTTAACATTTTGACTCCGTCCCCCTTTACTTTATCAAATAGGGGCTGGGATCAATAGGGCGTTTGGTGCGGGTAATGATTTCAAAATGCAGGTGCGGGGTGGTGGCGCGACCGGAGGAACCGACCGTACCGATTATCTTCCCAGCCTGGACCTTTTGCCCAACTTTCACTTTTATCCGGCGAAGATGGGCGTAACGTGTATAGCAGCCGTCCTGATGGTAAAGCAGGATCATCAAACCGTATCCTCTCTGTCTTTGCGCCAGCTTCACCGCACCGGACCGGGCCGCCAGGACGGAATCTCCACCTTTTTTGCTTTTCTTCAAGTCGAGTCCCAGATGGAGCTTGCGGCCTCTCTGCCCAAAGTTTGAAATCAACCGGCCGCCCGGCAGTGGGAAGATAAAAGATCCATGGGGCAACTCTCCAGCGGATGGAACGGATTTATAGAAGGAACATCGAGGTACAGTTGCGCACCCCGACAACCAAAACACCATCAAAAAAACTGCAAAAAAAAGAATTCGCATAAGGTAGGGGACGTAGCTGATAGTAGTGTTGACAGATTGCTAGAGATCATTCTCCAACTATACAATCCAATACTTTTTTGTCAGCTTCAATTATTTTTTCTCCCCTGGCATACATCCGGCTTATCCCGCTGGAGCTCACCCTCATTATTTTTGCCAGCTGGTTTCCGTTTAGTCCAGCGTATTTCATTCCGATATAACTTAATACACCCCTGGCCTCCGTGATACTCCTCCTCTGCGATTTTCCGGTTAATTCTTCTTCGGTTGTTTTATAATGCCTTCCTATCACTTCTTTTAATTTGTTTATCCCGATCTTTTTTACCTTTTTATTTAGTTTATCTCTTTCTTCCTCATTCTTCAGTATCCCTTCGACAAATTCCCCCGGCCCCAGTATCCTGTCGTCCCCCATCTCTCTCTGCCCTGATCGCCTGTTTATCAGCACAGCTGTCAGCCCGCCCAGGCTTCTGATCAACCCTCCGCCAACTAAATCCTTTCTTTTGCCCTGCTTTATTCCCTCTTCCACAAACTCCCGATACTTTTCCCGGGCTTCCCTAACACTTCGGCCAAACCTTCTTAAGATCTCTTCTGGATCTTGCCATGTTGCTTCCTGTTCTCCCATGATTGTCCCGTACCCGCTCCACTTGTATCCTTCCAACTCTCGCAAATCTTTGACTATTTTTGCTCTAATCGGATTCAAATGTATATACCGGACCAAATCCAACAAATAGGCTTCTTCCTCTACGATGATCGATTTATACCGGTTTTGAAATAAATGCCCGGCCCTTTTATATCTGATATTAAAATTTACCGCATAGCCGGTCAATATTTTCCGCATTATCCTGTTTAACGGTTTTTCCCCCGTCTTGATCAACAGATGCAGATGATTCGGCATCAGCGTCCAGGCATAGCATTTTGCGCCGCTCCATTCCAGTGATTTTTTTAGTCTGCCGACAAAATCTTCCCGATCATTATCATCTTTGAATATTTCTCTTCTTTCTATCCCGCGCACCATTATGTGGTACAATAATCCCGGTCTATCGATTCTTGGTTTTCTTGGCATAGTGCTATCCTATATCCTTTCCCACCATCTGTCAACACTATCAGCTACGTCCCCTAGTACTAATTCGGATTTACTTCCTTCACCGACTGGACTCACTACGCTTCTCGGCACACTCAATATTTGAGATCCGACCCCAATCTGCTATTTTTTGAGCAATTCCCCGCTGAATCGCAGGGCATTTTTTAACATCTCGGAATTGTTGAAGAAACAATAATTGACTTTCTTGTCGCAGATTTCCAATAAATGTTTTAATTCCCTCAGCGAGTAGTCATAAAAATAATCTATCTGTTCACCCTGCCAGCTACCATGCATCCGGTAATAATTTAATTTTCCGTAAAGCGGTTTATGATGAAACGGGTCAACACAATGGATTAAATTTATTTTTTTACACAAATCTTTGATTAGATCCGCCGGCCAAGCGCCGCGCGGCTCCCAGGCAAGAAGATAATTGTCACACTTAATACTTTGAAAAAAGTTTGTCAGATTATTTATATTTTCATCGGTTGGCTTGAAACTGCCCGGACACTGAAAAAGAATAATTGAGGCTTTTAAAATCCGGGCAATTTTTTTTGTTCTTTCCCAGGCCCCGAAAACTTCATCGGTGTCGCGAAAAAAACCGTAATTTTTTTTCTTGCTGTCCGGGATCTTTTCCCTGAGGCGGCGATAGGTAAAACTGTTGGCCGGATGGGTAATCAACTGCCAGGCTTTCATCGTAAACTCAAAATCTTTTGGCGCTTCTCTCCGCCATTTAGCGGCGATCTCCTCACTGGGAAGCTGATAAAAACTGATATTAATCTCTATTGCTGGAAATTGCTGACAATATGTTTTTTTAGCTAGCGGGAACCCGCAACAACCAACTTTAATAATTTTTTTCATTCGAGCACGCCTTTGGTATCTCACCTGAATTTAAACGTATTCACCCTTTTTTGTCAACAGTTTGGTCTCGACCCCGGCTTGTTATCCAAACTTTCAGCAAGGTTGCTCTGAAGCGTGGTTGACTGATCCTCCATTGTACGCGTGCTTTAAAATATCGATCTCAATTTTGTTCATTTTAAGCATTGCCTTCCTCACTCTTTTTGCTTTTTCCGGATCAGGATCATGCAGCATCTCCTCTAAAACAGTGGGGACGACTTGCCAGGACAAACCATATTTGTCTTTCAGCCAGCCGCATTGTCTTTTCGCTCCGCCCGCGGACAGCTTCTCCCACAACTCGTCTACTTCCTGTTGTGTCTCGCAGTTCACCACAAACGATATGGCTTCGCTGAATTTGAATATCGGGCCGCCGTTTAACGCGGCGAATTCCTGCCCTTCGAGCTGGAAGGCGACTGTCATTACCCTTCCCTCCGGCCGGCCAGAGGCCCTCGCCCCTTCTTCATCATAACGGGTAATGTTCCCGAGCTTGGAATTCTTGAAAATCGAAACATAAAATTTTGCCGCTTCTTCGGCTTTGTCATCGAACCACAAAAATGGGGTGATTTTTCGCATATAACCTCCTTATCTTCGTATAACTTCATTCTATTATTAAACTAAAGTCCGATAAATTGGCTGATTCTCCTTTCTTTTGACTTTTTTCCGCTGAAAAATATGTTCGTTTATTTCTAGTGGAAAAAGGTCAAAAAAAAGGGCGGTGAGACCCTTCACCGCTTTTCCAGATTTGCTATACTTTATCTGGGAAGCATGAAAATGTTTTTATCCAGTTCTTTTACTTTTACAAAATGAAAGGGGAATATGTTGGGTAGCCCATTCCAGGCTGATGGAAATCCGCCAAAGGCGGAAAAACCTGATCCGGCAATTCCCCCCTGAAAAGATAAGACTGTTGCCGAACTCGATATTTCAGTGAGAAGCATGAGTTCGGCACAGTCTTTTATATATAAAGGGGGAAAGATAATCGATAAAGTAGTGCATTTTGAACTTCCGGTGGACGACATAAAACGGGCGCGAAAATTTTACAGTCAGATATTTGGCTGGGAAATCGAGAAAATGCCGGGGAGCGACATGGAATACTACCCGGTGCGGACCGTAGCGGTGAATAAAAAATTTGTACCCAAAGAACCGGGAGCAATTAACGGCGGGATGATGAAAAGAAACTCACCCGGAGAAACGCCGGTTATCGTCATCAATGTTCCTGATCTGGACAAATATTTAACGAATATCGAAAAGGCCGGAGGAAAAATTGAAGTACCCCAAAAGCAGGTACTCGGCATGGGTCTTTATTCCCGGGTTAAAGATTCGGAAGGCAATGTGATCGGCATCTGGCAGAACCTGAAACGCTAGAACCGCAATTGCAACTTCACGAAATTGGGGTCCAGAAATTGTCATCTTTAAAAATCTCTCTCCGCTCAATTCCGCGACTGGTTACATGATATATCGCACCAGGATATTCTATTCGTAACGGCCTAGCCATGCAATTATCCTAACAACTCACCCCACTTTTGTCAACAGTTCGGACCTGACCCCAATTTTTGGCTCAAACATCAAAGGAGGAATGTTTTGCAAAAATTGATCTTTTTCGTGGATCACTTTTACCCAGAGCCGGTTACCGTTCCCGGCGGACACCCACGGCAGAAAAAGTCCGAAATTGACCACGCCTCCCGCTTGCTCTTTTGCGCCCAGTTTGTCTAACGGCAGAAGTTTCATACATCCCCCTTTTCTCATTCCCATATTCCGGCAACAAATGTTGCATTGCAAGACCTGACCCCAGCCTTGCGGCAACAAATGTTGCATTGCAAGACCTGACCCCAGCCTTGCCGCGTTTCCAAGGAGAGGAATTTTATTTTGCCTCCACCTTTACCGGGGTAACGCCGGGTATCTTTGCTGGATCCACTGAGCCCTCTGATGAAGTTTGCGGTGAAGGAGCTAGACCTTCTTCACTAGGAAAATAGACAATATTATTCTGATCTTTCTCAAAGTTCTCATGATATTTGCCATACGGCATCGTAACGCAGGTAATTACATTTGCCTGCTTAGCAGCAGGAAGATAATCACTTGTTGCTGTTATTATTGCAGTACCGATTATTTGAGCGATAAGCCCTGCTAAGCTTCCATCACCAGAATCCCCTGTTGTATTAACTACCACATTACCGGAATATTTCCATAAATCCTCTCCAGTTACAGTAGATCTAAGCAAAAGATCCACAGCTACGGTTATGTTTCCTCCGAGGACATAGTAAGCGGTATCCCACTTTATTAGCTTTATATACAATACCGCATCAGCGCCAAAATATTGTTTAAACTTTTCCATCGGTAAACCGGAAAGTAATTCAGTGTCATAAATTCCTTCATCTTTTAAAATATCGGAGGTAACTTCTAAAGGATAAACATAATATCCCATTTCTGATAGCGGTTCAGCGATAGTGGCGCTATAATACTCCTTTGCATCTGCCGCTGTCGTTTGATTAATTGGCGGCAAAATCAATATTGAAAGCGGATGATTTTCATACATCTTCGGAAAAGCTTCCTGTTTAGTTCTAGTAATCGGCGGGGTTGCGCAGCCGGCAGCAAAAATTGAAATACAAAACAAGAAAAAAATTAATCCGCTATTTTTCATAATTTCCCCTTTTTTTTA
>JBDRON010000055.1:0-4178 GCA_043810025.1 Elusimicrobiota bacterium | reverse complement strand
GCACAAAACAAACATTGAAATTCCTTAGCTTTAAATTATCGAAGACAAATACTATTAAACACCCGGCTTTACTATATATCCAACGATAATTGGGTCAGCTAAGTCAATAAGCGGTTTTTTTAATATCGTTACTGCTTTATCGATGTCCTCACTGGTAACATTCCATTTCACCCTTGAGGGGAGAGAAAATATTTGGTATTCTTAATAATCAGAGCTAATTTAGCAAATTATCCCAGCTTTGACAAGAAATTTTTTATGAAAGGCAGTAAATTTTCTCTGTCAGGAAAGTTTAGCGTAAGTTGAAATTTATCGCCCGGAATAAATTTTAAAGACGGGTAGATTTTGGGCAACTGGACAATAATTTCCGCTGGCAGCGAAACCTCATCACTGAAGACAACCGCCAACTGTTCCTTGATCTGTTTAATTTCGGCAATTTTTAACTCCTTAATCCACAAACGAATTTCGCCGATTTCAAAGAGAGTCTGCGCCGGCCCGGGTAATTTGCCGAACCGCTCATCCAGTTCCTTCTTCAAATCCGTCAGTTCAAAAATATTTTTTACCGATAAAAGCCGTTTGTAAAAAGCGATTCTGGCCGCCGGGGCCGGAATATATTCGACCGGCCAATAAGCCTCAAGATCCAGCGAAATTTCCGGCTCGATGATTTGGTCAATTTTTTCCCCTTTTAACTGCCGGATTTCCTCCGCTAACAACCGGCAGTAAAGCTCATAGCCAATCTCGGACATGAAGCCGTGCTGCTGCGCCCCCAAAATATTGCCGGTACCCCGGATTTCCAGATCGCGCAAAGCCAGCCGGAACCCCGAACCGAGACTGGCGAACTCCTGCAAGGCCTTCAAACGTTTGCGCGCTTCCGGGGTGAGGGATTGCGCCGAGGTATAAAAAAGATAACAATAAGCCCGCCGCTGGCCGCGGCCGATTCGACCCCTTAACTGATAAAGCTGGGCCAGGCCAAAATTTTCGGCCTCGTCAACCAACAGGGTGTTCACCTGCTGGATATCCAGTCCGGATTCAATAATCGTCGTGGAAACCAGCACATCGTATTTTTTATGCAAAAAATTTTCCATCACCTCTTCGATCTGTTTAGCCGGCAGCTGTCCATGGATCACGGCAAACCGCGCCTGCGGAATGATCGACTCCAACCGGGACAGCCGGGTATGAATCGTTTCAATCCGGTTATGCACATAAAAAACCTGCCCGCCGCGATAAATTTCGGCCCTGACGGCGTTACGAATTATTTTTTCATCGTCCTCGCCAACCCAGGTGGCGATCGGCAGGCGGCCGACCGGCGGGGTTTCGATGACGCTCATATCCTTGATTCCGCCCAGGCTCATCGATAAAGTGCGGGGTATCGGCGTAGCCGTCAGACTGAGCAAATCCACGGTGGCGCGGAACTTTTTTAGTTTTTCTTTCTGGGCCACCCCAAAACGGTGTTCTTCATCGATAATCACTAAACCCAGATCGTGAAAACTAATTTTCGGCTGGAGCAGTTGATGGGTGCCGATCACAATATCCACCGTCCCCTTCGACAACTGGTCAATGATCTCTTTCTGTTCGCTTTTGCCGATAAAACGGGAAAGCATTTTGATAGTTACCGGATACTCCGCATACCGTTCCCGGAAATTCTGGTAATGCTGTTCGGCCAACAAGGTGGTGGGAACAAGCAGAGCCGCCTGTTTACCCGACAAAACGCATTTAAAAGCGGCGCGCATCGCCACCTCGGTTTTCCCGTAACCGACATCGCCGCAAACCAGGCGGTCCATCGGTTTGGGCGATTGCATATCTTTCTTCACCTCGGCGATCGCTCTGGCCTGGTCAGGCGTTTCCTCGTAAAGGAAGGAATTGGAGAACTCCTGCTCATAATGGTTATCCGGGGAAAACCCAAACCCGGCCTGCGATTGCCGCAAGGCCTCAACGCGCAGCAGCTCCTCGGCCATCTCCTGCACCGCCTTTTTTACCCGCGATTTCGTCCGTTCCCACTGGGCGACATCCAGAGAAGAAAGCTGAGGATTATGCCCGTGCGGCCCGAGATATTTCTGCGCCAGACGGAAATCGGTTACCGGCACATAGAGCCGGTCACCCCCTTTAAATTCCAGAGTCAAATAATCGCCGGCTTTATTTTCGGTTTTAATTCGTTCCAAACCCAGATAGCGGGAAATCCCGTAGCGTTCATGGACCACATAGTCGCCCTCCGCCAACTCCTGCAAACTTTCGATACTGCCTCCGCCTTTAAATTTCGGCCAATAACGGCGCACCCGATGACGGTTAAAAATATCATCGCTGGCCAGAACAATTAATTTTTCTTCCACGCTGATAAAACTGCTGTCCAGATTGCCGAGCGTAATCGTCAACTCGTCTAAAGAGATGCTTTCTTCGGCCAGCAGTTCCTGCAGCCGCTCTTTTTCTCCCAAATTGTGGACAAAAATAATCCGCCGAAAACCCGCTTCCGACCATTCCTGCAAATCCCGGACAAAAGCGGCAAAATTGTTGTTCCAGCCCAAAACGGATTGATAGCGGTAACTGTCTCCTCCCCAAGAACCAAAAATGGCAAAATGCCGGTAAGCAGGAGGAAGTTCTTCGCTATCGAACAAATAAAACCGGCTGTCTTTGGGCAAGTACGAAGCGAAGGACCCCCCCTGACCATTTTTGGCGGGCAGTAAAGTAACTTTTTCCATCGGGTTTAACGAGCGCTGGGTTAAAGGGTCAAAGAGAGCAATTTTTTCGATTTCCTCGCCGTTAAAAGTGAGCCGGCAAGGATTCTCCTCCTGCACCGACCAAAAATCGACTACCTCGCCGCGAAGGGAAAACTCTCCCGGCTCGACCACGCTTTCCACCCGCTCCATCTCCCCGTTCTGCAAAGCGTCGAATAGGCGCGAATACCCTTTTTTTTCTCCGTTCTGCAAAGTTAAGGAGCGCCGGATAAAATCTTCTTTCCCATAAACTTCCTGCTCTAATAAATCCTTGGCGATGAAAATTAAGGGAACAGTTTGGCGGGCTAATTTATCTAAGACCACAATTTGTTCTTGTTCAATCGAAGGGAAAAACAAAACTTCTTTTTTGCTTTGGGGATAAAAATATTCCTGCAACGAAGAAAAATTCTCCGCCAAATCCCAGGCCTTCTCTTCATCCCCAGCCGCCACCACCACCGGCCAAGCCGCCTGCTGAATTAAAGAAAGCAAAAAATAACTACCCGCGCTGTTCATGATTTAAGCCCCAAATAATTAAAGTGCAAAACGCAAAGCGCAAAACGCAAAGTTTAAAACCTTTAAAGACTCGAATCCTTTGACCTTACATTTTACGTTTTGCGCTTTGAGTTTTGCGCTTGTTTATATTATAGCAAACTGTTAAAAGATTTACAAAAGGGAGACAAATATGACACGGGGAGTAGAAAAAGCAACACAATCGCGTTTCCAGAGTGAAATATTATCGGAAATTGCGTAAATACCTTTTTACTTCATCGTGGCTGCCGGCGAGAACCAGATAATAATTATTGCCATCTACTTTAACAATCACTCGTAATCTTAGATCAACTCTAAATTCGTATTTGTCGTGATCTATTTTCTTAAATCTAAAACCATAAGCAGCTTCACCGCTTACCAGAAATGAATTAAACAACTCTAAGCTTTTAGAAAGCTGATTTTTCTCCCCGGGGGTTAATTTTTTGATCGAACGTTCAAAGGAAGATAAAATCAGTATTTTCTTCATTAAACTATTTTCTTAATATAAGCCGAGAACTCCTTGCCGGGTTTTAATACTTTCGCTTTCGATTTTTCTGCATCGACAATTTTATCAATTCCGCTTAATTCTTCCGGAGTATAACGCGGTTCCATTTCCACCGGCATCAGTTTGATATAATTCTTCTCCACATAGACGGCAAACAACTCGTTTACCCTTAAATGCATTCTTTTCACGATTTCATTCGGCAAAGTTATCTGATTCTTCGCTTTAAGTTTTGCAATAGTCATTGATTATTACCTCCAATCAGAATATAGCAGAAGTCAGAAAATATGTCAAGTACTACTTTCTAACGGATCTTCCCTATTAAGTTGATAAATATTTTCTGCGAATCATATTGAAATTATAGGCTGTTTTCGCTCAGTAGCGAGTTTTTTCTTAGTGTCTACATTTACCCCTTTAAAGGCTAAAACATCGGGCAAGGTAAC
>JBDRON010000054.1:0-20550 GCA_043810025.1 Elusimicrobiota bacterium | reverse complement strand
CACACCTCACGCTTATCAGGCGTGCGCTCTAACTAACTGAGCTATAGGCCCGAAAAATCAAATATCAAATATCAAAATTTAAAGATTAAAATTCAAATCGGAAGTGAAATCCAAAGACAACCTCCACCGAAACAAATCTGCAACATGTCTGTTTTAGGTGTTAATTTTTGATATTTGATTTTTGATTTTTGATATAACTGAGTAGGTTATGCCAGAGGACCGACCTAGTCCACACAAACCAGAAACCGGATTATTCATCCGGCACCAGCGTCGTGGGTACTTCTCCTTAGAAAGGAGGTGATCCAGCCGCACCTTCCGGTACGGCTACCTTGTTACGACTTCACCCCAATCACCAGTCCCAACTTGGATGCCTGCCTCCTATTGCTAGGTTAGCACAGCGACTTCTGTTGCAACTGACTTTCGTGGTGTGACGGGCGGTGTGTACAAGGCCCGGGAACGTATTCACCGCGACCTTCTGATTCGCGATTACTAGCGATTCCAACTTCATGTGGGCGGGTTGCAGCCCACAATCTGAACTGGGGCCGGCTTATAAGGATTTGCTCCACCTTGCGGTCTTGCGTCCCGTTGTACCGGCCATTGTAGCACGTGTGTAGCCCTGGACATAAAGGCCATGAGGACTTGACGTCATCCCCACCTTCCTCCCGTTCGTCACGGGCAGTTTCCCTAGAGTGCCTCCGCTTACGCGGAGTAGCAACTAAGGATAAGGGTTGCGCTCGTTGCGGGACTTAACCCAACATCTCACGACACGAGCTGACGACAGCCATGCAGCACCTCTACCGGCTCCCCTTACGGGGTCATTTCCCTTTCAGGATTTTACTACCGGCTCTTCAAGCCCAGGTAAGGTTTTTCGCGTTGCGTCGAATTAAACCACATGCTCCACCGCTTGTGCGGGCCCCCGTCAATTCCTTTGAGTTTCAACCTTGCGGCCGTACTTCCCAGGCGGGAAACTTAATGCGTTAGCTACGGCGCGGAAGGGGTCGATACCTCCCACACCTAGTTTCCATCGTTTACAGCTAGGACTACCAGGGTATCTAATCCTGTTTGCTCCCCTAGCTTTCGGATCTCAGTGTCAGTATTAGGCCAGGAACCTGCTTTCGCCATAGGTATTCCTTCCGATCTCTGCGCATTTCACCGCTACACCGGAAATTCTAGTTCCCCCTCCTACACTCAAGAAAAACAGTTTCGTTAGCAGTCTTCGGGTTAAGCCCAAAGATTTCACCAATGACTTGTCTTCCCACCTACACCCGCTTTACGCCTAGTAATTCCGAACAACGCTCGTCACCTACGTATTACCGCGGCTGCTGGCACGTAGTTAGCCGTGACTTCTTCTGAGAGTACCGTCAAACCCGGTTTGCACCGGGCCTTCGTCCCCTCCGAAAGGAGTTTACATACCGAAATACTTCATCCTCCACGCGGCGTCGCTGGATCAGGGTTTCCCCCATTGTCCAAAATTCCTCACTGCTGCCTCCCGTAGGAGTCTGGACCGTGTCTCAGTTCCAGTGTGGCCGATCACCCTTTCAGGCCGGCTACCCGTCAAAGCCTTGGTAAGCCATTACCTCACCAACTAGCTGATAGGCCACAGGTCCCTCCTTAAGCATACCTTGCGGTACTTTTTACCCCGGTCATCGCAGACCGTGGTCTTACGCGGTATTAGCCTCGATTTCTCAAGGTTATCCCCCTCTCAAGGGAAGGTTCCCTATGTGTTACTCACCCGTTTGCCACTAACTTAAACCAAAACTCGAACTTCAAGCTCCAGATATTGCTACCTCTCACTATCCATTCTTGCTTCAGATTAAGCCCGTTCGACTTGCATGTGTTAGGCACGCCGCCAGCGTTCGTTCTGAGCCAGGATCAAACTCTCCAAAATTTAAAACTATTTAATGTCTCAACTCAGTTGAGACAACTTAGCAACAACTGTGACCCTCTGGCATAAACCTAATTCAGTTTTCAAAGAACAAAAACCCCACAATAAAAAAGTGATCTTAACAAACCTGTTAAAATTTGTCAAGCTTTTTTTTAACTAGGATCTTTAAATTTATCAAACAATCTTTTCTACTGCGTTCTTAAAGCATAGTAGTAAATTTCCCCTATACTTGTCAAGAAATAAATATTATTTTCGAGGGAAATTATTAGAGGCAAAAAAAAGCGGGCAAGATATTTATCTTGCCCGCTTTAGCTGCTTAAGCGCTGCTGCTTATAACCTGCTGATTCTCTTTTTCAGTTTCTCCAGATTACCCTTGATCACTTCGTTGGCCGGATCCAAAACAGAGGCTTTCTCATAAGCCTTAATCGCTTTACTTACATCGCCGATTTTCGAATAGATATTGCCTAACTCCGCCCAATACTTGCCTTGTTTTTTCTCCAACTTCAGGGCAATTTTAATCGATTTCAAAGCCTGATCATATTTAGCTTCTTTGCGCAAACCAACCGCCTCGGTATAGTACGCCTCGCCAGTGCCGTCATTTTTAATCTCCAATTTGCTTCTCCTTCTAATCGCGCCCTCCTTATTTTCTTTTTTAATCACATCTTTTCTTGCTCTAACCACCGGAGCCACAGCGCCGAATTTTAAACCCAGGCTCATCCGATGCACATCGCCTAACTCGTTGAACGGCACATAGCTGTAATCTACGCTGATCCCCCGATAAGCCAGCCCCAAACCACCGCTGAACCCGGTCGTACTGTCTTTACTGCTGCCGGTTTTTAAATCACTGTTAATCAAGCTATTAAAACCCATTCGTAAACTGACCATCTGCCGCCAGTTGTATTCCATCCCCGCCCGCACGTTGGAGTTATCGCTGTCATTTACTCCCTCCAAACCGAACTGCAGCCCTTCGCTTAGTTTGTAACCGACACCTAAATGATACTCCGTCGGTAAATCACCTTTCTCGCTGATGAAGGCCTTCGTCTGTGTGCCGATGTTTTTTCCGACTAAACCCAGCTCGATTTTACCCGGAACTAAACTATATTTCAATCCGGCATCGCCCATAATTCCCTGAGCTTCATAATCTTTAATTTTTTCTTTAACCATCCCGACATTCAATCCGACCGCTAACCGGTCGCCAAGCTTTGTCCCGTAACCGATGGAATAAGCTAAGTCATAAGCGCTAAATTCACTCAATGTTGCGCCGGTCATATCCTCAGCGCTGGTTTCCTGCATTTTGCCGTAATCCAGATAATTCACCGCGATTCCCAGTCCGCTCTTCCCGCCTAAAGGCAGGGCATAGCTGACATAACCGGACTTTATCCCCACCACATAATCCATATAGGTGGTGCCAATCTCGCTGTTCCGCACTTCGCTCAATCCGGCGGCATTCCAATACATCGCATCTTTACCATCAGCGATTGCGCTGTAGGCCCCCCCCATCCCCAAAGCTTTTGCTCCAGTTCCAATCTTGAGGAAATTGAAACCACTGCTGTTTGCCCCAAAAGCCTGCACGACCATCAACATCACCGCTGAAACGACTCCTGCACTGACCAAAACTTTTCTGTTCATCAGACGACCTCCTTTAAAAAATTATAATAATGTTCGTTCTTTTTTTCTCTTCCACTTTTCTGCTTCCACTATTAATCTAGCTGAAATCCTAATCTTGTCAATAGGTCTAAAGTCCCTATAAGAAAATCAAAAGACCTATGCCGGGAAGATTGATCAGACAGCTTAAATCTATTTTTATCGTCTAAAAAACAATAAAAACCGGTTGCCGGGAACGGTCGCGGCCGTTCCCGGCAAAAAACTCATAAAATTCAAATAAATAACCATGAATAGCGGGATTTATATTGGTAAATGGCAGAAAAAATAATCATTGGGCTATTTTCTTTAAACTTTGCAGGGCGATATCAATTTGCTTAAAGGTATTCAGGCAGCCGAAAGAAAAACGGACCGTTCCCAGCGGATAAGCGCCGATACTCCGGTGGGCCAGCGGAGCGCAATGGAGGCCGGAACGGGTCATTAGACCGTATTTTTTAGCCAACAACTCAGCCAATTGGTTAGGTGCATACCCGGCCAAATTTAAAGAAATCACCGCGACTTGTCTAGCCGCATCGCCGGGGCCGTAGACAATCACTCCGGGGATTTTTTTTAGCCCTTTCAAAAAACATTCGGTTAACTCCTTTTCCTGTCTGCGGATTTGCTTTAGGCCTGTTTTTTGCAGATAGGCGAGAGCCGATTTCAGTCCGGCAATTCCTAGGGCGTTATGCGATCCCGCTTCATATTTATCCGGCAAGAAATCAGGATGAACTTCCTGTTCGGAAACACTGCCGGTCCCGCCGGTTTTCAGCGGTTCCAAACTCAAGTGCGGAGCGATATAAAGTCCGCCGGTACCCAAAGGCCCGAGCAAAGATTTGTGCCCCGGGAAAGCCAGCAAATCAATGTTCATTTTTTGAACATCAATCGGCAACGCTCCAGCCGACTGGGCGGCATCAACCAAAAACGGTATCGAGTATCTTCCGGCTAATAAGCCGATTTGGGCGATCGGCTGAATTGTCCCGGTAACATTCGAAGCCTGGACCACGGCAATCAATTTGGTTTTTTTGGTGATCGCCTGTTTCAGCGCAGTCAAATTCAGGAATCCCTGATTATCGCATTCGATTTTTTTTATTTTTATCCCGATTTTTTCTTTCAGGACATTCAGCGGACGAATCACCGAGTTGTGTTCCATCATCGAAACGAGCGCTTCATCGTCTTTTTTCCAAGTCAAACCTTGGATGGCCAAATTTAGTCCATCAGTGCAATTAAAAGTGAAGACGATCCGGGAAGAATCGGCCACATTGAACAGCCGGGAGAGGGATTGACGGGTATCATAAATCATTTTCCCGGTCGCCAAGGCCCGCGGATAGGCCCCGCGCCCGGCGCTAGCCCCCAAATTCAGGCTATAATCATTGATCGCCGCTAAAACCTCCGGTGGTTTAGGAAAAGAAGTAGCAGCGTTATCGAAATAGATTTCTTTCATAAATTAATTAAAGGCGTCCACTGACGACAGTCCATAGTCCACAGTCAATGAATGAATTCAAATAAATGAAACATATTTACGACATTTTACATCCTTTTACTCGTTGTTTCCTTTTTACTGTGGACTATGGACAGTGGACTATGGACTTGTTTTTAGAATCGTTCCTCCGCCCAGCACCCGGTCACCCTGATAAAAGACGGCAGCCTGACCGGGGGTAACCGCCAACTGAGGCTGGTCAAATGTTAAGAAAAGATTTTTCCCTTGCCGAGAGATTAGCGCAGGAGCCGGCAAATGTTTGTAGCGGATTTTCACCTCGGCTTGCAGAGGGAATTTTATTGTTTCTTTATCCAGCCAACAGACCTGCCCAACGATCAAAGTGGTTTGATAAACATCCCTTTTTTCGCCGACAAGCAAAGTGTTTTTGGGAAAATCCCAGCCGAGCACATAAAGAGGAACCGGAAAACTTATCCCCAGCCCGCGCCGCTGGCCAATTGTATAAAAGGGTAATCCGGTATGCCGGCCTACTTTTTTTCCCTGAAGATCAACAATCGGTCCGGGTAAAATTTTCCGTTTCGGATCGTATTTTTTCAAAAAATTGCGATAGTTGTTATCTTCGATAAAACAGATTTCCTGACTGTCCGGTTTGTCGGCTGCTTTCCATCCCAACTTCTTGGCCAGCCGCCGAATTTCTTTTTTGTTAAACTTGCCCACTGGGAATAACAAGCGCTTTAAATCGGCTTGCGACAGAAAGTAAAGGACATAAGACTGATCTTTACTTTCGTCAAGGGCCTTCTTTAAATCGAATTTATCTGTCGCCGCATTCTTCTCAATTTGCGCATAATGACCGGTCGCTAAATAATCCGCTCCCCAACTGGAAACTTTTTTTAACAACAGACCAAATTTTATCTGCTGATTACAGAAAATGCAGGGGTTGGGGGTGGAGCCGGAAAAATAAGCCCGGCAAAAAGGGTCAACCACTTTTTTGAGAAAAATGCTTTTCCAATCCAGAGTGTAATGCGGGATATTTAACTGCTGACAAACCCGGCGGGCATCATGAACATCCTGCGAAGAACAACAGCGTCCAAAGTTGGCCAGACAGCCGCCAGCCTCCTCGCCCCAAAGCCGCAGGGTTACCCCGACTACATCGTAACCTGCTTCCTTCAACAAATAAGCCGATACCGAGGAGTCTACCCCTCCCGACATCGCCACAACAACTTTTTTCTTCATTTACCTTCGGCTGGTTCTTGACTGGCTGGGATGGATGCCGGAGAACCGGTCTTGCTTTTAGCCAGATAATCGTCAATCGCCGCCCGCAACGCCTGTTCGGCCAATACGGAGCAGTGCATCTTGATCGGCGGAAGACCGCCTAAAGCCTCGGCTACGGCTTTATTGGATATTTTTAGAGCATCTTCCAGCGGTTTACCTTTAACCATTTCCGTAACCATCGAAGAGGTAGCGATAGCCGCCCCGCAGCCAAAGGTCTTAAACTTGGCCTCCGTAATGATCCCTTTGTCCACCTTAATATATAAGCGCATAATGTCCCCGCAGACCGGATTGCCCACCGTACCCACACCGTCCGCATCAGGAATTTCACCAACATTGCGCGGGTTCTGAAAATAATCCATCATTTTTGTGCTATACATATTTTCTCCTAAATTCGTCCACGGTCCACAGTCAACAGTCAACAGTCCATAGAATAAAGAACTCGAAATCTTTTATACTGTGGACTATGGACTGTGGTCTGTGGACTTTATTTATTCTTCCTTCTCATGTTGATGTTTATCATCAGCATACTTGGTGGTTATACCTTTAAGCTTATCTTCCCAAAGGGGAGACATTTCCCTTAACCGGTTAACTAGACGGGGGATGGTCTGCAAAACATAATCGACATCTTCCTCAGTGTTATAATAACCCAGCGAAAACCGCAGTGAACCTTGACTGATCTCCGCCGGCACACCGATCGCTTTTAACACATGGGACGGTTCCAAAGTCCCCGAGGTGCACGCCGAACCGGTAGAAAGCGCGATCCCTTCAAAATCCAGGGACAACACCAACCCTTCACCCTCAATAAATTCAAAAACAAAGTTAGCGGTGTTGGAAAGGCGGTTCTCCGGATGCCCGTTCAGCCGGACATGAGAAATTTTCTCTAAAATTCCCCTCTCCAACTTATTACGCAAATAGACCAGCCGTTTATTCTCTTCCAGACTGTTTTTGACGGCCAGTTCGGCGGCCACAGCCATCCCGACCACCCCGCTGACATTTTCTGTCCCCGCCCGGCGATTGCGCTCGTGATGCCCGCCGTGCAGGAGAGCATTCAGCTTTATCCCCCGCCGGATATATAAGGCCCCGGCACCCTTGGGTCCGTAAAACTTATGCGCAGACAAAGAAAGCAGATCAATACCCATTTTTTCTACATCAATCGGCAGTTTGCCGACTGTTTGGACCGCATCGGTATGAAAAAGTATCTTCTGTTCATGAGCAATCTGCGCAATACTCTCGATCGGTTGAATTGTCCCGATCTCGTTATTGGCATGCATGATACTGATTAAAATCGTCTGCGCAGTAATCTCTTTCTTCAGTACTTCCAGATCGACTTCCCCCCACCTATTGACCGGCAGATAGGTTATCTTGAATCCCTGTTTTTCCAAATATTGACAGGGAATCAGCACCGCATGATGTTCGATCGCCGAAGTAATAATCTGGTTGCCTTTGTCTTTTAACTGCCAGGCCAGACCTTTCAGGGCAAAATTATTGGCTTCCGTGCCGCAGGAAGTAAACACCACCTCTTCGGGGGTTTTCGCCCCAATCAGCGCGGCCAGTTTCTCACGGGAATCTTCAACAGCCTTCCGGGCCAACTGCCCAAAAGCATGCACGCTGGAAGGGTTGCCAAAAATCTCCCCCAGGTAAGGAAGCATCGCCTCCCGCACCTCCGGATGAACCGACGTAGTCGCATTATTATCTAAATAGATTTTTTTATCCATAAAAAAATAGCGTAAAGTGCAAATGGTGCCGGGGGACAGAATTGAACTGTCGACGCGCAGATTTTCAGTCTGCCGCTCTACCAACTGAGCTACCCCGGCGGATAAAAGATCGGGACTCGGGTCTGGGGGCTCGAGTCTCGGGAAAACAAAAAAACCAACGGTTAATTTTCAGGCGGCGCTTCGGGCGTTTCTTTTGGCTGGTCTTTTTTATTTCTCTTCCGCCGACGGAGATCGGCGATAATAATCTGAGCCAAACTAACCACTGTCCCAATAAACTTAAAAAACGGCGAATTTAAACCATCCACCAATTCCGCAATCTTTCCCGTAACCGTGCGAAACTGCCCCACCTCTTCATTCGCTTGTTTTAACAAAACATCCATGGAACTCACCGTTTGCTTCAACTGCGCCAAAAAAATAATAAAATAAATTAAAGCCGCCGTCAAAACAACCGTAATAATCCCCGCGCAAACCAAAAGAAAAGTAATCATAAGCTACGAAAATATACCTAAAAATCCGCTTTCTGTCAAGAAAATAGTGTTTTTCTCCTACAAGGGAAGAGGAAACGTTAAATTACCGGTAAGGAACGGTTTGGAACCGTTCCCTACAATTAACTAATTAATATTTTTGATTTTTTTAAAATTTTACTGGAAAAATTTTCAATTGTCTGTTATTACTTGAAGGGAGGAAAAAACAATCATGGCGCCAAAATTAATCATTGCCGCTTTTCTTAGTATTTTTACCGTTAACTTTATCTGCGCAGAACAAATCAATGACCGGGTAATTTTAGAAAATATTTATCGGGACAGAGTCAAAGAGATCGTGGAAAAAATTGTCGGGATTAAAGATTTTGTGATCCTTATCGACATCACTCCCAACGAACAGGTTTTACGGGAAATCCAGAACAGAAAATTTGAACCAGCTGTCTCTAATTCCCCCAACGTTCAGCCAAACAACTATTCAGCCATCGGCGGAATTTCCGAAACGGCTAACGAATATATGCCGGGCATCCCGGAGAGCGAAATAAATCCCAACCCGGTTTCCGCTCCCAATTATGCCGCCCAACCGGGTAACGAAGAAATGAAAAGAGTGGTGAGCAGGATAGACTTGATTAAAAAGATGTCGATCACCTTAATTGTGAATAGCGATGTCACGCCAACGGACATTACCCGGGTAAAAGATGAGGTGGGCAAACTAAGCGGGTTTAATGCCCGCCGCGGGGATGTCCTCAATATTCGTCAATCTTTTTTTAAAAAAACCTGGCAGGATGAGGCTAAGGTTTGGTTGAACTTTCTTACCCCTCACATCTACTGGGTAGCCGGCTTGTTAATTTTCATTGTTTTTCTGTTTGGGACCCTGAACAGGTTTTTTAAAAGTATCATCCACGCCGTGGAGGTGATTCGGGTCGAGGCTAATACCCGACTCTTCAGTCAGGGTTCGATCGAGGTTGGCCGGTTTGGGGAACGACAAATGGAGACGAAACAGCTGCCGGAGGAATCCCGCAAACAGCTGGCCGGCAGCAATGAGAAACGTTTTGCTTTTATCAATGAGGAAAATTTAAAAAGTTTAATTTATCTGATCTGTAACGAACCACCGGCAAAGATATCCTTAATTTGCAGTTATCTGGACGCCAATCTCTCTTCACGGGTCATCGCCTCCCTGCCGGTAGAAACACAGAGCCAGGTAATGCTGGAAATCGCCACCGTTAAACAATCCAGTCCGGATGAAGTAATCCTGATGGAAGAAGATCTAAAAACCCGGATAGAATTTATGCGCGGCGGAGTCGATCATTTTGTGGAAATTATTGATCACGTCGATCAGAGAACGCAGGAACGTTTACTTTTTCAACTGCGGGAGGTCAACCCTGATCTGGCGGACAAAGTAGAAAAAAAACTTTTCCGTTTCGAGCAGATAGCCGAACTGAACGATAAAATTATCCAAACCCTGGTCCGGGAAGCCGGCATCCCAATCTTTGCCGCAGCCTTAAAAGGCGTAAACCAGCCCCTCCGGAACAAGGTGACGAAAACTATTTCCAAAGGCGCGGCCGAGATGCTTAAACAAGAGATGGAGTTAAGCGGTGATATCCCGGTAAAAAGAATCGAGTCTGCCCAACGGTTAATTGTCGATACCTTCCGCCGGCTGGAAAAGGAAGGAGCAATTGAACTGCAGAAAAGTTAAAAACACAGGTCATGAGTTATGTGTCATGAGTTGTGAGTTTAAAGGATTCGATTCTTTAAGCCCCAGACACATGACACATGACACATGACTCATGACTCATGACTCATGACTCATGACACATGACACATGACTCATGACTCAGGACACATGACTCATGACTCAGGATTACTTTTCTATGAAACCATTTTTGAATCTGGAAAAAAAATTCAGCCTTTCCACTAAATTTATTGTGCTTTTTGAGTTGCTTATCCTTTTCTCCCTAGGCACCTTCGGCTGGCAAATGATCAATGTTTCCAAGTCTGCCTTGAGAAAGAACATCAATCAGCAATTTGACACCCAGGTGGAAAACCTGGCCAAAGAAACCGATCGCTATCTGGCCAACTTAAACTTGCAATTCGCTTATGTTTTGACCCTAAAAAATTTACCTTCCCTGGATAAAAAAAGGGCCTATCTGACCAGAATTCTGGAAAATTTAAGCGATTTTGCCAGCCTTTCTCTAATCGACACGAAACTTAATAAAATCGAACTGCAAATTGGCGATCCTTCTTTTTTAAGCCCAAACAATCGCCTTCTGCGCGAAGCATCGGACTTAGACAAGGTTATCTTAGATGAGCTCAATCTGGAAAACAACATCCCCTGTCTTGATGTAATCTATCCGGCCGGAGAGAACCTGGTGTTATTAACCAAAGTTAAGTTAACCGGATTAATGGCAAAAATCGGTATACAACCAGGAAAGACCGGGAAAGTATATTTGATTACTAAGCGCAATAAAATTTTCGAGACAAAAAAATTGGGCAATCCGGTGGCTGAATTCCCGAGGGAGTTGAACGAGGAGCTGGAGAAAAACAGCGGCCGCTTCGCCTTTTACTGGAAAAATAAAAATTGGATCAGCTCCTTCCGGCATACAACAAATTTGAATTGGACCATTCTGATGATTCAGGAAGAAAAAGAAGCCTTTGCCGCCATCGAAAAAATGCGTCTGAGCGCCTTGCTTTGGATGTTCTTCAGCATCATCGGAGCAGGTTTTTCAACTTTCTATCTGGCCAAAAGTCTTAGTTGGCCGATAACCAAGCTTTCCAGCTATGCGGAAATCCTGGGGAAAGGAGATCTGGACACGACAATAGATATCCGGACCAACACTTACGAGATTTCTGTTTTAGCCAAATCTTTAACCAATATGGCTAAAGATTTGAAAATAGCCCAGCAATCGCTGGTGGAACAAGAAAAATATAAACAACAGTTGGAGATCGCCCGCAGCATCCAAAACAGCTTTCTAGTCAAGACCTATCCCCCGATTCAGGGGATGCAGATGCATGCTTTTTGTCAATCCGCCGAGGAAGTGGGAGGGGATTTCTACGATTTCTTCTGGTTGAACGACCATCGTTTGGGTATTGTTCTCGGGGATGTTTCCGGAAAAGGGGTTCCCGCTTCTTTATTGATGATGGCGATACGGGCGGTGCTGCGTTCAATAATTTCCCCTTCTGCGTTAGCCGGGGAAATTCTCCAGCAAGCCAACGCCATCCTCTATAAGGATATCAAACGCGGGGTATTTATTTCGATGTTCCTGGGTTTTATTGATCTGGCCAACAAACGGTTAAACTACGCTTCCGCCGGTCATAACCCTTCGCTATTAATCCGCGAAAATAAACCTTTCTGGTTTAGCAAAAGCGGGTTAGCAATTGGGATTGATTCCGGTAAAATTTTTAATCAGGAAGTGCAAGATTGTTTTATGGATTTAAAAGACCATGACTTATTTCTTGCTTATACCGACGGCGTCGTGGAAGCCCGCAATGAGTTAGGAGAAGACTTTGGCGAGAAACGACTGGAAAAAATCGCCCTTCGTTATCCCTACAACTGCCAGAGTCTGATTGTTGCGATTAATGAGGAACTTAAACGGTTTGTGAAAACTGCCAAGCCCTACGACGACATCACGATGGTCTCATTTAAGATCGAACCGTAAGTAAAACAGGTCGTGAGTCAAGGGCTGTGGGTTGTGAGTTTAACGGATTCGACTCTTTTAAACACAAGCCACACGACTCATAACCCATGACTTATATGGATAAATTTCAGCAGCAAAGGAGAATTTTACTATGGATCTGATGACTGTAATCGGATTATCAGTAGGTTTAGGAGCGCTTTATTATGTACTGGCTTTGGGAAATTCGCTGGGTTTTATTTATAATCCGGAAGCCTTTATTTTGGTTTTTGGCGGGACGGTCGGAGCGACCTTGATGACTTATCCCTGGTCGATTGTTAAATCGGCGCCTTACGCCTTTTTGTTAATTTTTTTCCCTTCCAAACGCTACCGATCGAAAAACATCATTGAACGGATTGTCCGGCTTTCGGAAAAAGCTAAACGCGACGGGATTGACAGCCTGCAAAATGAACTCGGCAACTTAGGCGACAAGTTTTTAGAAGACGGAATCCAGATGATTATTGACGGGTTGGATGAAGATATTGTGCGCGAAAACCTGGAAAAAGAAATTGTTTTTACCCGCAAGCGGCACGGTCAGGTCAGCGGTTTTTTTCGGACAATGGGCACCTATTCTCCAATTTTCGGTTTGTTGGGAACATTGCTGGGTTTGGTTCAGGTGCTCAGAAATATCAGCACACCGGCAATGATGGGCCAATACATGGCCGTCGCCGTAACGGCCACTTTCTACGGGATTTTTGGCACAAATTTTCTCTTTCTACCCGTTGCCGGCAAACTGAATGTTTACAGCGAGGAGGAAATTCTAAATAAGGAAGTGATGATTGAGGGTATCCTCTCGATTAAAAAAGGCGATATTCCGACAATCGTCAGTCGCAAACTCCAAGCATTCTTATCCTACAAATTGCGGTCTCGCTAGAGATAGTTATGAAAAAAAAATGGAAGGAAGGACGCGATAGCGCGGGAGAGAAAAGGGATTTTTTCAGCAACTCGCTCTGGCTGACTATCTACTCGGATATCATTACCAACTTAATGATCTTTTTTCTCGTGCTTTACGGATTAGCCGCCGGCAAAAGCAGCAAATATCAGGAAGTCTCCCAGGCGATCGCTAAACAATTCGGCGCTAAAGCCGCGTCGGCGCAAATCACTACGGTAAGGGAAGAAACTACCGCCCGCGAGATGGAAAACTATTTTGACCAAGAAGGCTTATCTCAATTTGCCACCGTTCAGATTAACGAAGAACGGGTGCGCATCATGCTCAGCAACCCGGTTCTTTTTGGTTCGGGTGAATATGAGTTGGCGCCAAAGGCCGGCTTGCTGCTTAAACAGATTGCCGCCCTGATTCGGGATTTGCCCAACAAGATTGTGGTGGAAGGCCATACCGACAACATCCCGATCCATGGAGGTAAATTTCGCTCTAACTGGGAACTTTCTGCCGCCCGGGCCTTCAGCGTAATCGAATATCTGGTTAAGGAAGAAAAACTCGATCCCAAATACTTCTCCGTGATTGGTTACGGAGAATACCAGCCGCTTTACCCCAACGATACCTCCGAACACCGCGCAGCCAACCGCCGAATCGAAATCAACATCCAACGCAAAAATACTACGGAACAGTGAGAACAGAAAGTTAAGCGCCCACAGCGCTGGCTTTTTAAAATTTCACTTTATCTATCCCCCTCAGTCCCCCTTTTTAAAGGGGGAATTTATTTTTTTGCCAAACATTGAAATTCCTTAGCTTTAAGTTATCTGCACGATAAATTAAAAAAAACCTTGACAAGGTTTTGACTTTTTTGCTATATTAGCACTCATCATACGAGAGTGCTAATTCTCGATGATAAATTTTATATTCTAAGGAAGGAGGTCTAAGTTTTATGAAAATTAAACCATTAGGTGACCGTGTAGTGGTTAAACCTTTGGAGAGCAAAGAAGTGAACAAGAGCGGGATTATCATCCCGGATACCGCCAAGGAAAAACCCCAGGAAGGGGAAATCGTGGCGGTCGGTGAAGGAAAAGTTACCGATGAAGGGAAGAGGATCCCTTTGGATGTTAAGGTGGGACAGAAAATCCTTTTCGGCAAATATTCCGGAACCGAAATCAAAATTGAGGGGCAAGACTTGCTGATCATGCATCAGGAAGACATCTTAGGGATTATCGACTAATTAAGGGAGGTGGAATTCAATGGCAAAACAATTAAAATTTAATCAGGACGCGATGCGTTCAATCAAATCCGGTGTGGACCAACTGGCTAATGCGGTGAAGGTCACCCTGGGACCCAAAGGACGGTTTGTTGTACTGGATAAAAAATTCGGTTCACCAACCATAACCAATGACGGTGTCACCATCGCCAAAGAAATCGAATTAGAGGACGCTTTTGAAAATATGGGAGCGCAGCTGGTGCGCGAAGTTGCTTCCAAAACCAACGACATCGCCGGAGACGGCACAACCACGGCGACAATCCTGGCACAGGCCATTATTACCGAAGGCTTAAAGAATATCACCGCCGGAGCCAACCCGCTGCATATTAAACGCGGTATTGACAAGGCTGTCGATGCGGTAGTAAAAGAAATTAAAAGAGTCGCTAAACAAATTAAATCGGACAATTTGGAAAAGGCGAAAGAAGAAATAGCCCAAATTGCCAGTATCTCGGCTAATGACCGGGAAATCGGCAAACTGATCGCCGATGCGATTATTAAAGTTGGCAAAGACGGCGTGATTACGGTGGAGGAAGGAAAATCTGCCGAAACCACCCTGGATGTGGTGGAAGGGATGCAGTTCGACCGTGGTTATGTTTCTCCCTACTTTGTCACTGACGCTGAACGAATGGAAACAATCTTAGAAGATGCTTATATCATCATCGCCGACAAGAAAATCAGCTCAATGCAGGAACTTCTGCCTTTGCTGGAGAAAGTGGCCCAAACCGGCAAGTCTTTCTTAATTGTCGCTGAAGACATCGAGGGCGAGGCTTTAGCCACCCTGGTGGTCAATAAACTGCGCGGCACCTTAAAGGTCTGCGCGGTCAAAGCCCCGGGCTTTGGCGATCGGCGCAAAGAAATGCTTCAGGATATCGCCATCCTCACCGGCGGACAAGTTATTTCCGAAGAATTGGGAATAAAATTTGACAAAGCCGGTTTAGACATGTTGGGAACGGCCAAACGGATTGTCATCGATAAAGAGAATACGACCATCGTCGGCGCAACCGATGCCAAGAGAGAAACTGAGATTAAAAAACGGATCGGCCAAATCCGTAAACAAATTGAAGAGTCTACTTCCGATTACGACAAAGAGAAACTGCAGGAAAGATTGGCTAAACTAGTCGGCGGAGTAGCCGTAATCAATGTGGGCGCGGCAACAGAAACCGAGATGAAGTCGAGGAAATTTAAAGTCGAAGATGCGATGCATGCAACCAGGGCCGCGGTAGAAGAGGGTGTCGTCGCGGGCGGCGGAGTAGCTTTATTGCGAACGGCGGAAGTTTTAGAGAAAGTTAAAGCCGAGGATGCTGATGAGCAAACCGGCATTAACATGATCCGCAAAGCGCTGGAAGCGCCGGTTCGTCAAATCGCTGAAAACGCCGGTTTTGAGGGTTCAGTGGTTGTGGAAAGAATTTCCAAGAGCGAACCGGGAACCGGTTTGAACGCCGAATTAGGCACATACGTCGATATGATTAAAGCCGGGATTATCGACCCGGCCAAAGTAACCAGAACAGCTTTGCAAAATGCGGCCAGTATCGCTGGTTTGATCTTGACCACAGATGTGCTGATTACCGATCTTCCGGAGAGAGAAAAGTCATCGCAGATGCCCCCGATGGGCGGCGGCGGAATGGGCGGGATGTACTAACACTAGCAAGAAATTAGCAATATGTAAAAAAACCATGGGAGCCTAAACAGCACCCATGGTTTTTTTTGGGTAAAGCAGGCTTTATTATTCCCCTCTTTGATAAAGAGGGGCTGGGGGAGTTTTGAAAGACAGAACCTAACCCCCTTTATCAAAGGGAGAACACACATAACATCACTATTCCTTAGTCCCTTACATTTTCTCCTTCAATTCTTTCAACCTCTCCAGGGCCGAATAGGGCACATGCACCAGACCCAGCGCCGGAGCTCTTATCCCTGTTATCCCATGACAATCACTGCCGCCGGTAGGGATTAGGCCATGAATTTCGGCTAGACGCAAATATCGTTTGTTTTGCGAAGGGGAATGCTGGCTATGCCAGCACTCTAATCCCTTTAGACCCGCTGTGGCCAGAGCAGGCAGTATCTGTTCCAGTTCCGACTCATGATAATAGGGATGGGCCAGGACCGGTATCCCCTTGGTTTCTAAAATCAGCCGGATTGCTTCCTCCGGGCTCAAGCGAAATTTTGGAAAAAAAGCCGGTCCCCGGTGGCCGATATATTTGCTGAAAGCCTCCTCGATACTGCCGACAAAACCGTCTTCATAAAGAACCTTGGCGATATGCAAGCGGCCCACTGCCCCGCCATTAGCCAGAATAAAAATTTTCTTCTCTTCCGGTTCGATACCCAATTCTTTTAGTTTACTTAAAATTTTATTCGCCCGGTCGGTACGGGCTTGACGAAAAATTTTTAATTTTTCCTGAAAAGCCTCATTTTGCCAATCCAGGAAATAACCCAGGATATGCATTTCGTTCCGGTATTTACTTTCAATTTCCACCGAAAGTTCGACCCCGACAATTAACTCGATCTCCACTTCTTTGCCTCGGGCCAGAAAACGTTCCGCCCCCTCCGTCGTATCATGGTCGGTTAAGGCCACCGCCGCTAATTTCATTTTTTTAGCGTAATCAACAATCTCTTCCGGGGTAAACGACCCATCGGAAAATTGGCTATGCAGATGCAAATCAACAAATTTCCCATTCATCTTAAAATTTTTTCTCCAATTAACAAGTTGTGTAGGGAACGCATATATGCGTTCCGTACAATTAGTCTCCCTCTTTTAAATATGCAGGGAACGGCCGCGACCGTTCCTTATAACTAAGATCACCATCACATTTATATTTTAAATGTTATCCACAAAGACAATCCAGCGGACTTTTGGGGATGCTGGACATATCCGTCATAATAGGAAACTTTTTTCTCCGGAACCAGCTGCCGGGAAAGCAAAAAAATTTGAAATTCCGACAAAACACTTTTCGGCATAAAAAAACCTCTCCCCGCCAAATTTACCACTTTTTACGCATTGCGTACTTTCCGCCATTATAATATTATTGCGCATAAGACACAAGGAAATTTTCCAACAAACAATAGCCCACTCCCATGAAAACCAATCCTATTTTTCAACAAATTTTCTTGCCAACTCCCCCAAAAAATGCTAACCTCCCTTTAGTTAGGTCATATTGCTTAATCGGAACATAAGCGAATTGCGTCTAATAATTGTTATAGGAGAAAATTAAATGAAAAAATTAATATTATTTCTTTCTCTTATGTTCTATGCTTTGACTATCTTTGCCGAATCAAGAAGTGTCGCAATCTCATGCAAAGCTATAATTAAAGGATCAAAAGACTCGAGAACAATAACTGGTTCTAAATATAGTCTTTATACAGGTATTGAATCAGAACAGGTCAAAAATGTTACTTTAGAAAAGCTACTTCCCAAAATTGAAAAAGTAGCATATGGGGGAAGCGTGATTGATGTTTTTATTTTTTTTGATTACCCTCCGAACACTCAAACTCTAAAATCAATAATCGGGGCTATTGAAAGAAACTTTAGTATGCAAGTAATCTACATGGGAAATGGACGATCAAATAAATTGGCGGAACAAATTATACAACATTACAAGCTATAACCAATCAATCCAGCAGATTTTGCCTCCGCTCCGCTACGGCAAAACCGCTGATTTTTACGTTAGCAAAAGGAGACAAAAAAATGAATAGGGCAATTTCCGACATTGTGGCAAACATTCAGGTAGGTTATATTTTTGATGCACATTTTGTAATTTCACAGCTAATAAAATGTCATTCTGATGAGTACATTCATTTTGCTACACCGAATCAGACAACTGCACAAATGCATGGAATTATTTCACAAATTATCGATAATCTACCAAACACAAGAAAATTGGGCAATAATTTTTATTCTGAAAATATTCACGGAGTTCCCGGAATAAATAGTTACTACGAAAAAATTAGCTAACAAATCAATCCAGCGGAATTTGCCTCCGCTTCGCTACGGCAAATCCGCTGATTTCTGGCGTTATAAGCAACGGCAATAAAGGCAATCACGGCAATTAAAAGCGCCGCCGGCTAATTAATTGTGGTGGCTGGGTTTAGCTGACGCACTTACGACAAAAACAAAAAATAGCAGCAATTGCTGCCGACGATTAAAGCGAGCAAACTCTAATCGCAGCAGGCAGGCGCTAATTGTCAATAACGGCATTAAAAACTTACAACAAAATCAATCTAGCGGAATTTGCCTCCACAACGGCGCTCCGGCAAAGCAGGTGATTTCCGCGTTGATTGATTGGGGTCAGTCCTTGACACTTGACAATGGCAATATGATAGTTCCTGATGTTGTAAGAATAACAGCAATAAAGGCAATTAATGTAAAATAAAAGCAATCAAAGCTTCACAAGTTAAGACCGCCAAAAAGCAGGCGGTCTGACTTTGCCGCAAATAGTAAATTTTACTGTTAATTTCGTAGGGCAAGCCTTTAGGCTTGCGTCTTTAAAACCGCAGGGCTAAAGCCCTGCCCTACAAAGTCAAAAGCAAATTAGCTTTTACCGTCGATAACATTGAAATTCCTATACGTCAAGGTAATTGCAAAACATTTTGTCATATTTGTCATAATAGTTTTGTGGTTCGCTGATTGTCTTTCAAAAAATGGCAACAAAAAATTATGACCACTGCATAGGAGAAAAAATGGAGAAGAAAAGATCGAAAAGTGTAACAATTGCAGGAGTTGCAATTCTACTATTCAGTTTTCTAATCCTTTTTTATTCCACATTTTCGTTTTTTATACCAAATTTTACTTTCCCCCCGCCCCGATATGCATTATTTCTGATTTCAGGTCTTCTTACTCTTATTCCTTATGATGGTTATATGATTTTTGGAGGGGTATCGTTTTTAGTTGGATTAATTTATTTAACATCTGGGTTATATATATTTAAGCTCAGAAATTGGGCCAGAATTCTTATCCTTTATTGTTCAATTTTTGCAGTTATATCTCTTTCGATATTTGTCTTACTTAAGATTCTACCACTCATGGCTATAGCTCCAGCACGTTTAGTTTTGATTCTAAATTTCGTATTACCTATTTTTATACCAAATGTATTATTTTCGATAACTGCTATTTATTTCTTCACCCGCACTAAAATTAAAGATCAATTTAAAGAAGAAAACATGGAAGAAGAGAAACCAGTTGGAGTAACGATAATTGGATTTCTATTTATTATTTTCCCTGTAATTAATGTTTTTGTGAAAGGTATTTCACATTCCCCGTTGCAATTATTTTTCATAGGTTTAGCTGTTTCATATTCTGTTATCAGCGGCATAGGTATTCTTTTATTAAAAGAGTGGGCGAGAAAATTGGTACTAATTTTCTCCATATTGGCAATAATTGACGGATTACTAACATTCTTTATTAATCCACAAATAAACCTCAAAAATAATTTAAATTTGGGCATGAACATTTGGAATATTATTTATTTTGGTTTAGTTTTATATTATTTCACTCGTTCCAAGACAAAAGAACAATTTAAATACAAAAGCAATAGCTGTCCTACAATGACATGGAATACATAAGCTGATTACTGGTATTACAGATAAAATTAAGTGAATAAACGCAAATTACTATCAATCATTATATCAGCATTTTATCTATTTGTTTCTTATCTTATGGGAGGACCAGAATTATTTTTAAAATGTATAATATTTTTGATTTTTCCATTAGCTGGTATTTGGTATAGCAATGAACTTGGTCAATTTACTGGTATAGTTCGTATGCATTGGGTAAGCAACCCAACGCCTGGCATTTTTGTTGAATTTGCAGGTTGGCTGCTCCTATTGTTCCCAATAATTCTAGCTATTATATCTTCTATTTCAAACAAATAGAAAGCACTGGAAATATTGGCAAGATGTTAATTTAAGATGCAAAAGGCAATTACGGCAATAAAAGCACCGCAAGCTAATTAATTTCCGTGCCGCTAATTATCAATTGTGGTGGTCAGGTTTAACTGAGGCGCTGACAAAAAAAATATAAAACAGCAGCAATTGCCGTCGTTAGTTAAGGCGAGCGAAACGCTAATCATCGCCGGTAAGCGCTAATCGTCATTAACGGCAATAAAAATTATAACGAGTCGCTGCACCCGAATTTTACTCCGCTATGCTCCGTAAAATCGGGTGAGCTTCGGTGTTAGACGACACAGCGGTGTAACGTAGGTGGCGCTCGTCACAGATTCTAAAATAAATATCCTCTGGTCTGTTACAGTAACGGGATCCTGTTGTGTCGTCTAACGCCGGATCTGAGCAAGCTCGATCAACTTGTCGGACGG
>JBDRON010000053.1:0-73530 GCA_043810025.1 Elusimicrobiota bacterium | reverse complement strand
TCGCCCCCTTTAAAAAAGGGGGAAATTTAATCTTTGCCAAATATAGAGGCGATTTTTTGCTAAAATTATAAAAAAACGACTTTATAATTGATAAAATAATAGCATTTTATCGTCGTAAATTCAGTTAGACGACAGAAACTAACTATAACAACTTCTCCGTTTATACGAAGAAGCCGGTAAAATTCCTTTGCCACTGTTTCATTGATAAATGTATCAACAGTCTTAGGATCCCAATAATAAGGATAATTAATGCAAATACCTTGCAAAGAATTAGACTTAAATTCTTTAAGAAGGGAAATTAGGTTTTCTCGGCCAGAGCCTATTCCAATAATTTTTACATTTTTCAATCCCTCGTTTTTAGCTTTCTTGTTAACTTCAGAAGCTAGTTTTTCATTTATTTCTATCCCTACCCACTTCTCTGTAGGATTTTTTCTGGCTTGTTCTAACAGAAAATCTCCTTTGCCAAAACCGATCTCAACCCTGTCAGATTGGCTGAAAATCTCACTGTAATCCTGACCAGAAACTTCTTTTACCACTTTTAAATTCTCCTTCGTCAGTAAGGCGAGCAGGCGGAAATGGGCGGCGAGTAAAATGTGAAAATAATCTTTGGAAGGAAGTCCAGGTTTGACAAACGTTCCCTCTAATCCTCGTCTCACGTATGATTGTCGGGCATCTGGGCGGTTAGTTTGATCATAGCCGGCATCAATCTGAATAATTATGTTCTCGGGATTAATTTTTAAATTTTCGGCGATGGTAGAATTTTCATTACCGGTAAATAAAATTGTTTTGACCCTATTTTTAATTACATTACTCTGGATATCCCTTATCAGTTCCGGCGTTTCACCGCTTCGGGACACACAAATTACCAGATCTTCTTTATTAATTCTTGTTGGTCGATCGGATTCCGGTATTTTCACGCCCATTTTCACCAAATCGTATCCCAATAATTTATTGATATCCGAACTTTCTCCCAGCCCAAAGAAAAAAACATTATGCCCATTAAGTTTGGTTTCTACAATCATCTTGATTATCCGGCTAACTTTGTTTGGGTCAATCTTTTTTAATTCTTCTATTTTCGGAACAATGTTCGTAACATATTCTTTAATTTTTTCAATAACTTCTTCCTGGGACAAAGATTCCTCCGAGCTCATCAAAGCTTCCATTATTCCTTCCAGAACAAGCATTTGTAAAATACTTTTATCTTCATCGCCCTTTTCAATCCCTAAATCTGAAATATTTACTCCCACGTTTTCTTCCTGACTCTTATCCATTAATAAAGCCCAATTCCGTTTTTCATTTACTACTGCGAAGGAATATTTATAAACTCCTTTCAATAATTTACCAAAATAGTCCAAAACAGTTCTATCCCTTTCTTCAGCATAGAAATATAATTTTTCTTTTTCTTTGTCGAAGTTCCTCAACTTCAGATAGAGACGATAAATTTTTCCTTTACTTTTTTCCCCTTAGCCTTGACTTTATCCAGTTCTGTTTTTAATTCATAGATCTTATCATAATCAATTGAGGGAAGCACATACTGAAAATGATCCGCCATATCGCCCATGGTGTTCCGAACAATTTCTTTTAACTCATCATCAGTTGGAGGATTAACGCTCAGCAAACTTAAACCCAGATTTTCCCTGCTCAAAGGAGGACGGAGAGCCGAAAGATATTCCGGCCCAGTAATGGTAAGGGTAAAGCAAAATAATATCGCAAATATTATGACTTTTCTACAAAGCATTATTGACCTCTTATGTTTGAACTCTCCGTTAGTATACAAAACCGATGTTAAGATTATGTTAATTTTATGTTAAGATTTTTGAGGTTTTTTGGCGGTGAGTTGACGGTATTTTTTCAATTCTTCCTGGGATTTTCGGCGGTTGCCTAATTGTTCGTAAAGGGCGGCGCTGTTGTAATAACTAACCGGCTGATTGGGGTTGATTGTTTTTACAAAGTCGTATAGCTGCAAGGCTTGTTCTTTTTGATTATCGGCGCTAAGCTGGTAAGCCCAGTATAAGGCCGATAACTCTAAGCGGGATAAAACATCCTGATCCTGCGGGACAATCTGCCAGGCTTTTTGATAGGACTCGAAGGCCTTTGCCCAGTTTTTTTCCGTCTCATAAACTAAACCTAGATTATACCAGGCGATATCATAGTTGGGTTTCTGGCTAATCGCCCGGGCTAACTGTTGTTGAGCTTTTTCCGGATTACCGATCAACCGGTAAAAATTTCCCAAATTGTTTTGTGCCCAATCAAGGTCATCGGCAATTTTTTCTACCAGCTCTCCGTCATTAATCGCCAAGTCTTTTTTCCCGCTGAGCCGATAATAATCCGCCCGCTCCAGCGGGTAGCTGACAATCAGGGAACGGGTCCGGTAATCCAGCGAAGGAACTGCTTCACTAAACCCCACCCCGCGGCAGTTGTAAATTTCCCAAAAAATATCCGACGGTTTTGCGGAAGCGGGAGAAACCGGTTTTTCATAAGCCCGGGACAACAGCCCTTGCCGATAAAGAACAAAGCGTTTTAAATCATCCCGGGAAGTGGCCAAAAAATAAACCGGATTTTTTTCCTGTCTTATCAGTTGTTCCTGAATTTGCCCCCGGCGGGCCAGCCGCTGAAGTGGATTTAAGCCGGCATAATCCGGGCCGTAAATGACCGGGAAAACCCGCACTTCGCTTTCGTAAAACCGGCAGTCCGGACGGCGACGCTCAAGATAGCGGAGATAAATCAGCGAAAAAACCGCATCATCCTGCACCTTCTCGATAAACAATGTCGAATTTTTGGCCAACGTCCGCAAAATGTTTTTGCCATAATCGTAAACAAAAAAATTTTGCCGCTGACTCTCTTTGGATAGATTATAACTGGTTAAATAGACGGGAACAGCCAAAACAATAATACTCACCATTGCTTTCGTAATGTGAGTAGACAATTGCGGATTGCGGATTGCGGATTGCGGATTTAAAACATTTTTTAATTCTTTTTGTTCATTCCGCAATCCGCAATCCGAAATCCGCATTAACGAAATGGTTCCCTTAATTATCCATAAATAGTAGATCAATGCCGCCGGCAAATAAAACCTGCTGATCACGGCCATCGACCAGGCATCCATCGGCAAACGCGACAACAAGACGAACAGCGGCCCGGCGAGCAGGAAAGCAAACCATTCCGATTTTGTTGATTTCCGCTTAAAGATACCTACCCCGGCCAGCAAAACACCCAACCAGCCAAAACGGCCAAAGGGCACAAAGATTAAATAGGAGAAAAAATGTTTAAGCTGGGCAAAAATTACGCCCCACCCGGCTTGCGCTTGAATCTCCTGATGAAGACGAAATGTTCCATAATCCGCCCGGGTCACTACTCGAAAAAACCTCTCCCAAACGGAAGGATCAGACCAATTTACTAACGGATGCTGAGCCGCACGAACCAGTAAATAAAAATTTACCGAATAACCCAGCAGAAAAAAAACAAAGCAGAAAAATAAAAGTTTTTTTCTGCTGATTAACCTGACCAGCTGAGGCAATAACAAACCCAAACCGACCAAAGCAATTGTTTGATGATTTCCTAACCCTAACCCGGCAATAAAACTGAACAGAATAAAATATTTATCCTCTTCGAGTTTAGCAGCCAGCCAAATCAGCAAGGCGGCAAAAAAAATGTTTAAGGAGAAAACCTCGGCCACGACGGCCTGCGACCAAAACACCGGCAATAAAACTACCCCTAAAGCCAGCCCAGCCGGAAGCCAGGAAGTTTTTCGGGTAGAAAAATATCCTTCAATAATTTTATAGCTAACCCCGGCCGTAACGGCAGAAAAAAAAGCGGAAACCAGATTTATCCGATAGGCCGGAGCGGCCAAAGGGAAAACAAAGGAGAAGATTTTACCGATTAAACAATAGAGCGGATATCCCGAAGGATGGGCAATACCCAGATTAGCCGCGGCGGAAACCAATTCACCGCTATCGCCAGCGCTAATTGTCGGCGCTAACCCGAGCAGATAGATACCAAAAGCGATTAGACTGATTATTATTGCCACAGAAATTTACAATGAAAGTCCGCTTTATTTAATTCCCCTCTTTATTAAAGAGGGGTAGGGGAGATTTGATCAATCTTTTAAAATCCCCCTTAATCCCCCTTTCAAAAGGGGGAACACAGACAAAACGAACATGGAATTTCACCAGCAGCGCGGCATTATTCTTCCAGCTCTTTTTCTTCCATCAAGATAGCGTTGACAAAAATTTTCATTTTGGCGGGAGAGGTATAGGCAAGTTTTAGGTTTAATTTCGAGCCGGGAGCGGCCAAGGACTGGTAAACGGTTCTTTCGCCATTTTTGTCGGAAAGAATTATTTTTATCTCTTTTTCCACCGACCCCTGCGAGACTTCATAATAAAAATCTTTCACCTTTGTTTCCGGCGATAAAGTTGAGCCGGCTACAGTGACAATAATTTTTGTATTTCTATCCACCGTAGTATTCGGAGCAGGCGTTTGGGAAACAATAATCCCCTCTTTTAAATGGGGCAGATAGACACTCTGTATTTCAATCTGGCTGTCCACCGCCAGATCTTTTTCCAGCGCCCAGGCCTCCAACTCAGTAATTTCCCGATTGGCAAAATCAGGCAATAAAATCGTCTCCTCACCCGGCGGACCCTGACAAACGACAAAATTAACCAAATCTCCTTTACTGGCCCCGGTGCCCGGCAAAGGATCCTGTTTTAGCACTATCCCTTTAGGGACATCGGTGCTATAAACTACTTCTTTACTGCCAATGGCTAACCCCAGATTACGCAAACTTAGCTCCGCCGCCCGAATCGGCTGGCCAATTAAATCAGGAACAAAAATTTTTTCTCCGCCCTGACTAATAATTACTTGAATCACTTTACCTTCCCGGACTAAAATTCCCGGTACCGGACTCTGCGAAATTACCGCCCCTGGGGGAACTTCCGGATTTATTTGCTCCCTTTCTTCCCGCAAGGACAACCCGGCTTGACTAACAGCGCGCAAAGCATCTAACAAAGATTTCCCTTTCAGATCAGGAACCATGACCTCGGTTTTTCGATGGATTACAACTTCCACCAGCCAATTAAAAACAACCACAAATCCCCCTGCCAAAAAAACGAAGAGAAGAATAAACAAAAAAAATTCTTTTAAAGTTTTTAAAATATTTTCCGGAGTAAATTTATTGGGAACTTTATTCAGCATTTGCATAAACGGAATTTTATTATATTTAATTTATTTTGGCAAGGATAAGATCATCCGCGTTGATTTCCAGAACCGGGACGAAAAAGCTCGAAATATTTTTGCACCCAAAAAAATACAGGTCATGAGTTATGGGTCATGGGTTGTGAGTTTAAGGAAATCGAGTCTTTCATGCTCATGACTCATAACCCATGACTTATTTTGAAAATTCCGCAAGCAATCACGGTTTTATGGTTTTAGCCGCCTCTTGCAATATTTCCAAAACCTCCTGATCGCTAGTTTGGTCAAAATGTTCGTAGAATTGACCTATCGCGTTCAGATAGCGCGGCGCCCTTAACACGATCAATTCATCAGCATAATCAGCTAAGCGCTCGACACTTTCCTGAGCGCCTACTGGAACAGCGGCAATAAGTTTTTTCGGCTCCTCCTGGCGGCTGATCCAAAGAGCCGCCTGCATTGTCGCTCCGGTAGCCACCCCGTCATCCGTGACAATCACTGTTTTTCCCTTTAAAGAAACTTTTGCCTTGTACTGCCTAAACAGTTGCCGGCGATTTTTAATTTCAGTAAGCTGCCGTGTTTTCTCTATTCCCACATAAGTTTTATCTGCGCCTGCATGAAAAGCTAATTCTTCATTAAGAAAGAGCTTGCCATCTTCAGCAACTGCGCCGATCGCGAGTTCCGGATTGCCGGGGGCGCCAATTTTACGCGAAAGCACGATATCCAACTCCGAATTTAAAACGCGGAAAATCTCGTTGGCCACCACCATCCCGCCGCGCGGAATACCCAAAACCACCGTATCTTTTCCAGGCAAACCTCTTAGAACCGCGGCCAGTAATTTGCCGGCCTCTTTACGGTTCTTAAAAGATTCGCTGCTATCAGAAAGTATACTCAACTTTCCCAATTATTCTCCTTGCCCTTCTTCCAGTTAGGGACGTTGTTTCCTACGTTGCATAAACAAAAACATCTTCAATCTATGTCCTTAATTTCTACATCTTTTAATCTTTTAGCACATTATGAGAAAAACCTAGAGGCGGAAACGACGTAAAACTTACCTTGCTCTACTTTCAGTGTCCCAGTTTTTTTTACCACTTGCACAAATGGGATATCACCCAAATGTTTTGAATGCAGGTAGTGGTGTCTGGCAATCTTATCGTCGGATAATTTTGCTTCACATAAAAAAAACGGCTGCGAATTTTTTAAGATTAGAAAATCTGTTTCATTGCCATCCTTGGTTCTAACAAATTTAAGATCATATTTATCTTCGGACAGATCATTCCACAGGTCTATTCTTGATTTTAACTCTACAGCAACTAAATTCTCAAACTTTTTTGCTTCCTCAGTGATGATCGCATGATCATAAAAATAAATTTTCTTTTCCTTTTTAACTAAACGTTTAATTTTTTTCTGATAAGGGAAAACCTCAAACAGCATATAAGTTAAAATAAGATAATTTATGTAATTCTTAACGGTGCTAAAATTTATCTCTAAATCTTCCTTTAATGAATTAATGGACAAGGGCGAACCAATTTTTGAAGGTAAAATATATAATAAATCTATAACTTTTTCCAATTGATGAATAGAAGAAAGATCCCTTAGGTCTTCTTTCACAATCCTTTCTAAATAATTATCATGCCATTTTTTAGAAAAAACGGAATTACCCGAGATCAGAGGTTCTGGAAAACTGCTGAATTGAAGGATATCTTCCATCACAGCTTGTTCATACTTTTTAACGGCAATAGATTTTTCGATATACTCGTCGGCAGTCTTTCCCGGTAAAATATTTTCAATTTTTTTAGCTAACACTTCGGAAAGCATTAGGGGATTTAATTTAAATAAGAAGTATCTGCCAGCAAGACTATCGCCGGCTCTTCTAAACAGATCAAATCTTGCGCTTCCAGTAACGATTAAATTTATTTTATTTTCATAAGTATCGAAAAAATCTTTCAAGATATTTTTCCATTTGGGAATTTTATGAATTTCGTCAAAACAAACCCAAAGTTTTTTCTGAGAAGCCATGTTTAAGTAATCACTGCCCAAAAAATCTGACTCTTTTCTATAACGGTCGCGAACCTGTTTTCTGTCCCAGTTGTAATAAAGTTGTTCTGAATGAAAAGAAAGCAGTTGGTTTTTAGCAATAGTGGTTTTCCCGGACTGCCTTGGCCCGGCAATAAAACGCATTTGTCTTGAATAGACATCAGAAAACGCCACTTCTTCCAAATATCTTTTTATATATGAATGATTTGCCATTATATCTTTCCCCTATTACCCCTATTAACTGATATTTTTACATAAACATGTAAATTAGTCAAGTTTATTTTATGTATACATATAAATTAGTCATCACCAGTCTGAAACTAATTTGTCCCAGCTTTCTCCCCAAGTTCGTAAATTACCTCGCCTTACCTAATTAACTAACGCCGTCCTCTATTTTAACAACTTATCCTTTTCAAAGAGAAAAACATGGTCTTTCTTTGCTAACGCTTTCATTCCATCGGTAAAACCGCTGCGGGAAAATAGACAGAAATATTCTTTTCTGTTTTTTTTACCCCATTCTACTTTTTCCGCTTTATTTTTCAATTCCTCATAGATATTCGTTCCCACCGGCTTGCTCGACCACTTAACTTCACCGAAAAGAATTTCGTTACTGGTTTCATTTAAAGCAACAAGATCAATCTCTTCATTCTTATCCCACCATCTTCCGATCTTATGAAAGCTTAAGATATCATCATGGTATCGCTGAACAATTTCGCCAGCTACTTTCTCATAATTTTGAGCGACAATTTGTTCAAAAGAACTCCTAAAAGCATTCAACGAAGATTTTTTATTTCCCAGTTCCAGCTCGTTCATAAAGGGATAAGAATAATTAAACCAAAACTTAAAAAATTGATCGCAAAGATAATACCGGCCTTTATGCGATCGTTGTGGATTTTTCTCTGTTACCGGAACTTGTTTTTCGATCAGATGTAAATCTTCCAAAACAAACAGATAATTATGCAAAGCGCTTTTCTCTATTCCGGTTTCATTAATAATTTCGCTAACCTTACTACAATTGGAACCGATCGCTTTGATCACCGCGAAATAGTTGCGCGGCTCTCTCAATTCTTCCTTGAGTATAAACTCGACTTCTTCAAAGAGAACCTTTTCTCTGGAAAATATCTCTTCTTCCACGGCTTCCTCCAGCGAAGCATAGCCTACCATTTTCAAAATATAAGCGGGTATGCCACCCACCACACTATACGCTCTTAACCGTTCTTCAAAACTTTTTTCGGGAAAGAATTTTGCCATCTCCAAGTAGGGAAGAGGTTTAATAAACAACTGCCCGGTTCTTCTTCCGTATAAAGGCGCCTTATAGGCCAGAGCCTCCTGTTCCATCATCCCGATACTCGAACCGCAAAGAATCAAATAAACGGGCGCATCTTTTAGATATTCATCCCAACCAACCTGAAATATTGAAGAAATTCCTTTATTAGCTTTCGCCAGATAGGGAAATTCGTCAATGGCTAAAATTAAGTGGCCATTATGCTTAGCTAATCGTTCTTTCAAGTAAACGAAGAGATCGTCCCAATGATTAAAACCGTGCGCTTTAAGAATTGTATCATTAAAATAATTACCTAATGTTTTTCCGAGCAATATCAGATTTTCTTTCTCCGATATTTCTCTGGCAATAAAATAGACTGAAGGTTTATTCTTAATAAAATGCTTAATTAACTCGGTTTTACCTACCCTGCGTTTACCATAAATTACCACAAATTGGGAATCTTTGTAATTTAAAAAGCCATTTAAGGCCTCTAACTCTTGTTCCCGGTCGACAAAGATCATTGACAACTCCTTAGACTAAATTAGTCTAATCATAATTAGACTAGTTTAGTCTAGACTTTTCTATATATTTTGTCAATTCTTATTTAGTTTCAATCAATCTTTCTTCCACTAAGGAAACTGAAAGTAATATCACTAATAAACCGGGGTCTACTGGGTTTAGTGTGGGTAAAAAAACACAAAATTATTAATCTTTGATAAAAGATGTAAGCGATAACAACAATGTTACCATAGATTATATTAAAAATCAGCTTTTAAATGCAAGCAATTAAAAACCTGTAATTCCTGAATTTTTATTGATTCTTTCTCTTTAATTTTGTATAAGATATTTGAGGAAGGAAAATAATGTATACAGAAAAAGATTTTACCGCGATAAAAAATATTATACTCCGAGACATCCCAGACGCTGTTAAAGTAATACTTTTTGGCAGTTATGCCCGGGGCGATGCGCGGGAAAGAAGCGATATTGATTTTCTCATACTAACAAATAGAGAATATGACCGGAAGGAAAAATTGAAAACCCTCGCCGATTTGCGCTGGGACATTGCCCTGGCTGGATACAACGCCGATGTCTTATTAAAAGATCAAAAGAAGCATATCGCCGATACGCTGTTCCCCACCATTTCCCGAGCAATTAACCGGGAAGGGAAAATAATATGGCAGAAATGATCAATGAAAAAGTTCAACAATGGATGATCAAAGCGAATAACGATCTTACCATAGCCGGTAAAGATCTAAAAACGGCTAACCCCGTTACTGATGCTATTTGCTTCCATGCTCAACAGGCCATAGAAAAATATTTAAAAGCCTATCTGGTTTTCAAAGATATTGAACCGGAAAAAACCCATAAGATCGAAAAAATTCTGCTGGCCTGTTTGACTTTAGATCCGGAATTTGTGGCTCTGAAAAACACAGATATCTTAACTGAATACGCCGTAGAATTTCGTTACCCCGATGATTTTTACATACCCACAATCGAAGAAGCAAAAGAAGCATACACAATGGCTCTGCAAGTAAAAAAATTTGTCTTGAAGAAAATAAACACAAAATTTCGAACAGAACACCGCCCAATTCGTTAATTTTTCTCCAATATTTACTTTAATCCAATCTTTTCTTTTATTACTTCCATCACAAATTTTGCCTTGCTTATCGCATCTTTCGCTTCTTCTTTGGGATAATCTATCGGCATATCTGTTGGATATTTTGTTTCGATAAAGTACTTATTAAGCGCCCTAACTTCATTTCTTAAAATTTCTAAAGTTTTATCTTTAGGCAAACAAAGGCTTAACAGCGCTATCAAATCATGAATTTTTGGTAATGTTGCTTCCTTATAAACAAGAAAACCTTTTAATGATTTTTCCGCTGTCTGGTGGCAATGATAACAAATAGTATCAGTTGGTGGTTGTTCGTAATAGTCTAAAATGGCCTCAGCCGCTTTTAGATCGTGATCTGCTTTTAAGAACCAGTCTTCATAATTTTTAGAGTCTTTGTTCATATAATACTCTTCCCTTGGTTAAAATTTCTCGCGTGAAAGGATTATCCCTTTTCAGGCTCATTTCCACCTCTTCAGGAGTATATACAATAATATCCAAAGGGAATGTCCGGTCAGGAAAAAGATCAGATACCTGAACCGCCCTCTCGTCTCTTCTTAAATTAGAATCCATTATCAGGAATAAATCGATATCACTATCATTATTAGGTTTGCCCCAGGCATAGGAACCAAAGAGAATTATCTTCTGGGGGTGAAAATAAGTTTTTATTTTATCAGAAATTTCTGTAATCAATTTTTTCTCAACCATTTATCTTCTCCTGATCCGACAACAACAACTTAGATTATATAAAAAACCAGCTTTTAAAAGCAAGGAATTTAAAACCTGCAGTTTTAAACTTGCTTTTAAAAGAGAAACTTGCTTTAATCATAATATGCTTAATGAAAGATTATCTCCGACCTTTAAAGGCCTTATAAAGCAACTATACTTCCCACCGCTTGCCAGATTTTTCAACGTTAGTCTTACCGTCGGATAACGACGCAGGCTAAAGCCTGCGGCTACCTTTTCTGGTTATTGTTGGACAATCTCAAAAACATGAGGATTTTTAAGCTCTCTTTGCCTTGTCGAGAATCTGGCAGGTAAAATCTTTTTTGAGGATTCTTGCGGCTAATTGCCGGCCTAAATCTTCGGCAGATTTTTTATTTCCGGAAATCTGGTCTTTGATCAAGGACTGATTTTAATTGAATTTAGCAACCAGTTCCCGGCGCAGTAAATCAAGCGCCCAGATGGCGGTTTTTTCTTTAATTTCGATGCGGGTTCCCAGAAATTTATTTTGATAAATTCTTTTCGTGTTTTTGGTTACTAAGCCAATATAAACAACCCCGACCGGTTTGGTTTTGGTTGCTCCTCCCGGACCGGCGATGCCGGTAACGGATAAGGCCAGATCGGTATTCAGTTTTTCTCTTACCCCCTCAGCCATTTCCAAAGCAACCTCGCCGGAGACCGCCCCAAACTCTTTTAAAGTCTTCACTTTGACACCCAGTCGTTCAATCTTGGATTTATTAGCGTAAGCAACAATTCCTTCTTGGAAATAATTTGAACTTCCGGCAACATTAGTCAAGCGGTGAGCCAGCAGCCCGCCACTGCACGATTCGGCCACAGCGATCGTCAAATTTTTTTTTCGCAGCAGACCACCGACTATTTCCTCCAAAACTGCATGCCCTTCCGCAAAAATATTTTCTTTAAACAGACAATAAAATTTTTTCTTAATCCGCTCCAATTCTTTGGCGATTTTACTTTTTATGCCAACCAGACTGATTTGTATTTCCACTACAGAAAGATGAGCGAGAATAATGAAATTAATTGCTTCTTTAAATTTCTTTTTTTCCTGTTCAATGATCGGACGAATTTTTTCATCGACCGCTGATTCCGGCAGTCCGCAAAGACGTAAAATACAATTTGCCGTTTGTAGGCATTGATAATGCTCCTGCAAATAAGGGGATACATATTTATCCCACATCAGCTGCATTTCCTGAGGCGGTCCGGGAAGGATAGCGATCGTGGCTGCTCCGGTTTCCACAATCATCCCCGGAGCCGTGCCAAAATTATTGGGAATAATTTTCGCTCCTTCGATCACATCGGCCTGACCGCGGTTAAACTTGGGCATCCGGCGATGCAGGGTTTTAAAACGCTCTTTAATCTGGGTCAATAAACCTGGATTAAAAATTAACCGGCGGCCAACAACCTCAGCCACCGACTGGCGGGTTAAATCATCGAAGGTCGGTCCTAATCCGCCGGTGACCAAAACCAGCGAAGACCGTTTCAAGGCTTCGCTTAGGGTTTCCTTAATCAGCCCTTGATTATCCGCGATTAAGGTTTGCCGCCGCAGACTTAACCCTAAGGAGGCTAAGCGTAAACCGATAAACCGGCCATGCAGGTCGTTTTTTCCTCTTAACAGTTCACTGCCGACACAAATCAATTCCACATTCAATGATAGAACCCAACCTTTTTCTGCTCTCCGGTAAGCGGAGCGGAACTGATTGGCCCAAATTTCTCTTCATATTTTTTCATATTTTCGTTCAGCGCCAACATCAATCTTTTCGTATGGGTGGGAGAGGAAATTATTCTCGCCCGCACCTTGGCTTTACCGCCTTCCGGACGGATAAAAATAAAATCCAGGATAAACTCCGCCTCAGAATGGGTAATCGAGGCTAAATTTACATAGACCCCCTGCGCAGTAAGCTCGTCAATTTCAATCTCCAACTGTTTCTCCGGCTGTTTATCTTGCTCGGCCATCTCTCCTCCCCTGTCTCTAAAGAATTAAAAATTTTAAATTTTGCAGGGAACGCATATATGCGTTCCTTACAACTGGTCTCTTTCTCTTTGGTTTATATAAGGTGCGGTCACGACCGTTCCCTACAACTGACATCACTATCACATTGAAATTTAATTAACCCCGATTTCTTTCAATACTTCCTCTAATTGCGCCGGAATTTTTTTGAACGGTTTAGCCACTTTAATCGCCGTATCCGGATCCTTTAGACCGTTACCGGTAAGGATACAAACCGCTTTCGCTTTCTCCACTGTTTTGAAATATCCCTTTTCCGTATATTTGATTAATCCGGCAACCGAAGCCGCGGAAGCCGGCTCGCAAAATACACCTTCCAACTGGGCAACAATTTTATAGGCCGCTACAATTTCATCGTCGGTAACCAGGTCGATTATTCCGCCGGACTCGTCCCGAGCCTGAACGGCGCTTTTCCAGGAAGCCGGATTACCGATCCGGATGGCTGAGGCAATCGTCCGGGGATTAGCTACGGGATGCCCTTGGACAATCGGGGCCGCCCCGGCCGCCTGAAACCCCATCATCTTCGGAGATTTGTTCGATTTCCCTTTGGCCTGGTATTCCCGGTATCCTTTCCAGTAAGCCGTAATATTGCCGGCATTACCCACGGGAATAAACTGAAAATCAGGGGCATCGCCTAAGACATCAACGATTTCAAACGCCCCGGTTTTTTGTCCTTCCAGCCGGTAAGGATTAACTGAATTCACCAAAGTAATCGGAGATTTTTGGGTAATTTCCCGGACCAATTGCAAACACTGATCAAAATTTCCTTTTATCGCTAAAACCAAGGCATGATGCATAATGGCCTGGGAAAGCTTCCCTAAAGCGATCGCCCCTTCCGGGATCAACACCACGCATTTTATCCCGGCCCGAGCCGCGTAAGCCGCCGCGGAAGCCGAGGTATTTCCGGTGGAAGCGCAAATTACCGCCTGCGATCCTTCTTCCAAAGCTTTGGAAATGGCCAGCGTCATCCCCCGATCTTTAAAAGAACCGGTCGGGTTCAGCCCTTCCAGCTTCAGATAAATCTCCAGTTTCTTCTCCAACCCCAAATGCTTGCTCAACTTGGGAGCAAATAACAAAGCTGTATTCCCCTCCAAAAGTGTCACCACCGGAGTTTTTTCCGACACCGGCAAATAGGCCCGATACCGCTCAATTAAACCGGAATAATTATCATCCATAAAACAACCTCACTGTTTATCAAATTAAGCGCCTGCGGCGCTGACTTTTAAAATTTCCTTCTTTTTTTATTCCCCTCTTTTATAAAGAGGGGTTAGGGGAGATTTAATAATTATTATTGTCTAAATCCCCCTTAGTCCCCCTTTTTAAAGGGGGAACACGCACAAAACAAACATTGAATTTCCTTAACTTCAAGTTAGTCCGAGCTTCGCTCAGAATATTAATTCCCCTCTTTATAAAAGAGGGGTAGGGGAGATTTAGACAATATTTCTTATTTTCAAAATCCCCCTTAATCCCCCTTTTTAAAAGGGGGAACACTTCATCAAAGTTGAATTTCCTCGACATCAAGTTGTTTTACAATTTTTCTTCTATCCTAAAAATTACCGTTTTTGCCCGGACTACGGAAAGTTTATCGATTAATTTTAACGATTTAACAACATCTCCTTCTTTAGCCCGGTGGGTAATGATCAGAATAGGCACACCTTTTTGTGGGGGGTGTTTTTGTTTCTGAGATACGGAGGCAATGGAAACATCGTTTTTACCGAGTAGACCGGCGATGGTGGCCAGCACCCCCGGTTTGTCCTCGGTGGTAAACCTTAAATAATATTTCCCGGCGCTTTTTTCCTCAGGTAAGAATTTTAGTTTCTTTTTCCGGTCATAAGTAACATAAGGAATTTTGCCGGCCATCCCGCTGTTTACCTGACGAGCCAAAAAGATAATATCAGAAACCACCGCGCTGGCCGCGGCCATCTGTCCGGCCCCTTTACCGTAAAGCATTACATCGCCGACAGCATCGCCATGAATTAAAATAGCGTTATATTCATTTTCCACGTTGGCAAACGGATGGTTGGGAGAAATTAAAGTGGGAGCCACCCGAATCTCGATTTCCCCGTTCTTGTTTCTAGCCATCCCAATCAGTTTAAGGATATAGCCGAATTCCTGGGCATAAACCAGATCACGGCAATCAATCTGATTAATTCCCTGGCAGGCAATGTTTTCCAACTTCACCCAACTGCCAAAAGCAATCGAAGCCAGAATTGATAACTTATGCGCCGCATCTATCCCTTCCAAATCGAACCTGGCGTCAGCCTCGGCGAACCCGGCCGACTGCGCCATCTTTAAGGCATGGGAGAAGTTTATCCCTTCCCTGGTCATTTTGGTTAAAATATAGTTGGTCGTTCCGTTCAAAATTCCGGCGATCGATAAAATATGGTTGGCGGCCAACCCTTCGTTGAGGGATTGGATCACCGGTATCCCTCCACCCACTGAAGCCTCGAAATAAACCAGCACCTGGTTTGCCCGGGCAGCAGTTAGAATTTCATCCCAGTATTTGGCCATTAAGGCCTTATTGGCCGTCACAATATGTTTACCTTTGGCCATCGCCTCCAAAATTATCGTCCGCGCCGGCTCATAGCCGCCGATCAATTCAACCACGATATCGATACTCGGATCATTGATAATTTCGTGGTAATCAGAGGTTAACATCTTTGGATTAAGTTTAACCCCTGGTCGGGGAGAAGATAAATCTTTATCACAAATCTTCACCAACTCGATCTTCGCGCCAATCTTCTTCTCCAAAAGCGCCAGATTACTCTGTATAATTTTTATCGCACCAGCGCCCACCGTCCCAAACCCAATCAACCCCAAATTAATTTTTTTCATCTTAACCTCGTTTAAAAAAAACTCATTTCACCTTAAATTTAGCCCGCATAAAACGGAAAAACATCGCACATTGATGCTCCCTCTCCCCTTGGGGGAGAGGGTAGGGTGAGGGGTGCTTTTTAAAATATACACCCACACCTTAATCCTCTCCCATCGAAGGAGAGGAAAACAACTTGAGTCCATACTTCTGAATGTCTAAAATCAATATTACAATGATCTACTTGAATCTCACTTCATTGATATCTAACAACACGGGGTTCCAAATAATTTCAGTAATTTTCCATGTTTTAAGCACTTCAAATGGAGGAATACTTCCATCCTCGCCATTCCATTCCCCTTCGAAGACATAACGAACATGCTTAGAATTAGGATCTTGATCTATAATTGTTCCGGAGTCTTGTTCCATTCCCGGCTTACAGTTTGAAGAAATACCAGATTTATAGATTTGAGCATATGTTGAACCAATCTTTGCCCCTAAAGAATTTTCGACTAGATTGCTTTTTACAACAACACTGTAAATTCTTTTATCATCGTTATTCCCATTCACAGGGTTAATCGTAATAAGTGTCTGGCCTTTGTCCAGAACATTAATAATGGGAAATCCCATATCTTCAAACCCACCGCCATCCTCAACCTTTTTAACCACCAGGCCAGGAAAAAGCCTTTGTATTTCGGCGTATTCGAACAAAGTCTTCTCATTGATGGGACCAACACCCTTGTCCGAAATAACAATTTTTGGCTTCTTTTGGATCTTTTGCTTGGCAGGATAAACTGTCTGGGAATAAGCAAAAGTACCCATTACTAATACAATGAACAGGGATAAAACCTTTTGTAATAATCTCATAACACTCCTCTAGGAAAAAGATTGATTATTATTTTTTGGCATTATTTTGCAACTAAAACAAGATTCATTTTTTCTAAAAAATTTATTGCCGTATCTATATCTTCTTCTGTAATATTCCACTTAAAACTTTTTGCTTTATCTTTTATCTTACTAACATCCAGAGCTTGAGAACCTTTACTTAAAATGTAGTGTGCCTTTGCCGCTATAGAAAGTTTTAAGTAGTCTATATCACCGATTATTTTTAGTTTATTTATAACTTCATTAGATTCTGGAGTAGATTGAATATCCTCATAAATTGCTTTACCTTCTTTTGTCAGGGAATAGTCATACCTTACGACCTCAAATCCGGCTGAGATAGCGCCAAAATTGTTCGTTGTTTTAGTTACAAAACCCATTCCCAAAAGATCGCCAAGCGCCTCTTCAACTTGCTGTGAATAAGGTCCATAGTAATGCGCCTGAAATCCAAAATCTTTATTTAGAACAATTGATAAAAAGTAACAAAGTTTTTGGATTTTTGTTTTACTTTGTATTTGCCCACCCATTGCTCCTAAAATTGCAATCAAAAAATCCCTTAATTTCATCTTACACCTCCTTAAATACTTGATAAATATTCTACTATATCTCTCTTGAATTTGGATAGTTTTTTTATCTTATCATCAAGATCATTAGAATAATCCATCGGAGCATAAATTTCAAATATTATGTCATCGATATCTCCATCAATTGCTCTAAAAACAGTAGATTCCTGTTCAAAACTATTTGGTCTTCCATCCCGCTGAATTACCATTATCTGCCCCTCAGAATCTCCCGACTTTTTTTTAACAGACTTAAATTTAAAAACATAAACAATTGTAAATTCCGGTTCTGTTCCTAATATATTCGCTATTCCGCTTTCTAATAATATTTTTTTACCTTTATTTTCTTTATTGCAAATATCAGCCATCAAAGTTCTCACTTTAGAAGGAATTGTCTCTGGAAAATTTTTGAAATTCAGACTAAAAACTGTTTTAAAAAGATTTCTCTCATTAAGCCTAGAAAAAATTTCATTTGCAAATCCATTTTTCTGATTATAAATTATCTCGCAAATCAACCTTTCATCATACCAAGATAAATAATTCATCAGGTATTTTTCCGAATCATTATAATTGTATAATTCAGCTAGACACCCGATTCCATCTTTTTCAATTCCAAGTTCAATATCTCTTACAATCATAGCATCGGAAACAAGTCTTATTTTGTGCCTGTAAACCTGAGTTGTCATATAATATTTTGCTAAAACAAATTGCTCTAAAGCATTAACCCCATCATAATTTATAGCGATATGTTTATCATCCTCTTCTTCATAATGAGTAAGTGTATTAATTAAACGATGAAAATCATATACTCCATATTTAACACCGCAATAATAACTGTCTCTTAACAAATAGTCCTGTTTGTCAGCGTCTATAGGACCTGATACAATTTCTCTCATCAGCGACAGATCACTACTTTCACCGTTTAAAAGGCCTACGATTTGCTTTCTCTCTTCGGAACCCAACACTTTCGATAATTCTTTATTCGTTTCGATAATTTTTACAGTTATTTTCTCATGAATTTTATCTTTATTGGCGCTATTTTCATCGGCTGCGGAATATTTATCCAAAATATCTTCTGAAACATGAGAAAAAGGGCCGTGTCCGACATCATGCAACAAGGCAGCAAATCTGATAATTCTTATTTTGTCGCTATCGCTATCTACTAATAAAAGCTTTTCTGCCATTGTCTTTGCTATATATAGTACGCCAAGCGAATGCTCAAATCTCGTATGCTGAGCGCCAGGATAGACAAGACTTTCCAAAGAAAGCTGTTTAATTTTCCTTAATCTCTGGAAAAGGGTTGAGTTTATAATATTTAACTCTGTATCTGATGGAGTAATAAAACCATAAATGGTATCTCTTATTTCGCTCATACTCCAACCTTTATTACAAGTTATTTTCCCTTAAACCTTAAACCTTACACCTTACACCTTATCTACGCGCGAACAGTCTTCAAAAACTTCTTGATCCGAAGCAGGGCGTCGTGGAAACGGTTGTCGTGAGTAACCAGAGACATCCGAACATAACCTTCGCCGTGAGTGCCGAAACCGATCCCCGGGGTAACGGCAACGCCGGTCTCCGTTAACAGGAATTCGCAAAACTCCAAAGAACCCATCTTTTCAAACCCGGGTGGTAACGGGGCCCAAAGATACATCGTCGCTTTCGGCAAACTTACCGGCCAGCCCAGTTTATTTAACCCTTGAACGAACTTATCCCGGCGGCGTTGATAGATCTCCACTGTCGGTTTAACAAATTTTTGGCTATTATTTAAAGCCGTAACCGCCGCCAACTGAATGGCAGTAAACACACCGTAATCGAGAAAGCTTTTGAACTTTTCCAAAGCGGCGATCACCGTTTCGTTACCCACCACAAACCCGATCCGCCAACCGGCCATGTTATAACTTTTTGAACAGGAATGAAACTCTATCCCGATATCCTTTGCTCCCGGCGCCTGTAAAAACGAGGGGGCATCATAACCGTCAAAGGTGACCTCTGAATAAGCGTTGTCATGACAGATGATGATATTATTTTTTTTACCAAACTGCGCAACCTCTTTGAAAAAATCCAGTCCGTCCACTACCGCCGCCGTCGGGTTGTTCGGATAATTAAAAAACATCATTTTGGCTTTTTTCACCATATCCTGAGGAATTTTTCCCAAATCCGGCAAAAAATTGTTTTCCGGCAGTAAAGGCAGATCTAGAACTTCACCGCCGGCTAAAATCACTCCGTTGTTATAGACCGGATAACCGGGGTTAGGAACCAATACTCCGTCACCGGGATTAAGAAAAGCCATACACAAATGGGCGACACCTTCTTTCGAACCAACCAGGGCCAAAGCCTCTTTATCCGGATTTAACTTCACCCCAAACCGTTGATCATACCAGTCACAGACCGCTTTCCGGAATTTAGGCATCCCTTTGGCTTGCGGGTAACGATGAGTCCGGGGATGATTTTTTACCGTCTCGCAAAACTGATCGACAATCTCTGCCGGCGTCGGCAGATCGGGATTACCCATCACCAAATCAATCACATCCAAATTTTTCTGAAAAGCTTCCTGCTTCAACTTGCTAATCCGTGAAAAAATATAAGGCGGCAACCGCTTCAACTTCTCACTAGGTTCGAACATCGTCTCACTCCGTTCTTCAGGATTATTTATCACAAGGCACAAGTTATTCCTACAATGAAAGCCATTTCCTCTCCCTTGAGGGGAGAGGATTAAGGTGAGGGTGTTAAAGCTTCGATTCCTTTATTTGCCCCTCACCCTGCCCTCTCCCGCAAGGGGAGAGGGAAAATCATTTAAAATATTTCTTCGTCCTCAATTCTTGGACGCGAAATATATTCGACAAGGCGTTTAGAATACTCAAAAAGCAATCCGCTGATAACAATGCAAACTACTCCATAGACAACTTCAAAAGTGGCGTAGCGAATCCACTGATCCAAGGAAATAAATTCCCATCTTTTCAAAGAATAATAGTTTGCCTCCGGTTCCAGCCAGAAAGCATCAAGCAGGCCTTTCAGGGCAATAACTACCCCCCAAACTAAAAAAATCCAGCCAGCGGCCCGCACCAACCCCCGAATCTTTACTTTTTCCAGTTCCCCGGTCCCCTGATTTTCCATAGCCAACGCTCCATCCTTAATGAATGAACCCTACAAACTATCCAGATAACCGCTAAACATAAAGTATATTTAAAAAACCAAGGAAAGTCAAATCGGCGCCCAAGTTTGGGTGCATCCCCGCATTTGCAATAGTAATACCACTATTCATCCTTGGCAATTTTGTCATTCACGAAATCTTTAATCGAGAATCCATTTTTATAGTCAGATGCCCGATAAAAACATTCGGGCATGACAAAATGACTTACAAGTGCGGGTATCCACCCCCCAAGTTAGTTCCGAGCGTAGAGAGGACTAGCTTAATTTTTCCGGATGGTGTTTGACAACTTTGGCTTCAATCAGATAGATGACATCTTCGGCGATGTTGGTGGCATGGCCGCAGATGCGTTCCAGGTGGCGGGCAATTAAAAGTAGCGGCAGGGCGCGAGGAACAGTGGAAGAATCTTTCAACATGTAATCACTAATTCAGAGGTAGCAGCAAACAGCCACAACACTTAAATTTTTTCAAAAATCTTTTTCCGGCACCCTATACCACTTTATACCACTTTATAGCAGATTGGGAGTTGAAACTTGTCCAATGTAACCGGGTTCATTTGATTGAGGTCTTCACAAAGATGTCTGGCTGCATAATCTATTTCAGGATCGCTAAATATTTTTAGTCTTACCATTAATTTACCTTCTTCAGAGGTCATAGCAAACAACCGCTTTTTTTTGAATTTTCAAAAAATACTTTTCCGATATGGCACATCATTGTAATACTTTGCTCGTTTGTTTACGGGTAAAGTGATGCCGTAGGGCAGGGCTTTAGCCCTGTGGTTTTAGAGATGCAAGCCTAAAGGCTTGCCCTACATTTCAAAATCGGCAAGCTATTTTTAGAAAAACCTTCCGTCGATCTGGTTTTTTTGTGGCTGTTTGCTATGACCTCTGAATTAATGATGTAAATTGGTAATTCATTTATTTCTCCTCCTTAAAGTAATTATAAAACAACCAGGTGACAAAATTGTGAAGCCAATGTGAACTTTTTTAAAAAAACCGCGCGAACTTAATTTCGTTCGCACAGTTTTCTGGTTTTCCGCAAGGAACTTTCAATTTGAATGTTGTCTGAAGTTTCTGCAGTATTGACTTTTTTAAAAAAAGTGTTACAATTATAAAAAACGTATGCACCAAAGGATGATTCAATGTCACCGCTAATTCGTTATAGAAGATTTTATCAGGCAGACAATTACAGCGCAGAGTAATATATTTTTTTGCCTGACCGTAGCACTATTGCAAAATAAGTATGCAGCTTGAGAAAAGGAGGTGGTTTCAGCAATCAATAATTAGGCTAAACAAGCGGCGTTATGTAGCTGGGCAAGCAAATTCTAAAAGGAGGAAACGATCATGCGATTTGTCAGAGCAAATGTTGTAGCAGTGTCTATGTCTGTTTTAGTCTCAACGGCAGTAATTGGTTTTAGCGCAGAGGTGTATCTTTCCCTGGAAAGAAAGATGATAACAGCATCAAGGTATGAGCAATGGATAAACAAACTTCCCGTAAGCGCAAGTGTTATTACAAAAGAGGATATTAAGATGTCTAACGCAAAACAGACTACTGATATTCTTGGCCAACTTCCCGGCATATTTATCAGGAAATCCGGTGATTTCGGAAGAGCGGATATTGATATAAGAGGGATAGGTGGAAACGGGAGGCAGCTAGGAATATTCATTGACGGAAGACCTGATAAAATGGGCGTATTCGGCTGTTCCGTAACGCACACCCTGCCGATGAATAATGTGGAAAGAATTGAAGTAATCAGAGGACCGGAATCTGTTCTCTATGGATCCGACGCCTTTGGCGGCGTAGTGAATATAATTACAAAAAGAGCGGCAAAAAAACTGGAAGGAAACTTCCTAGCCTCGCTGGGAACCTTTAATACGCAAAACTATCTTTTTCAGCAGGGAAGCAAAATTGATAAAGTTGATTACTTTATCAGTGTAAACAAAAGGTCAACTGCTGGGCATAAGGAAAATTCCTCGTTTAAGGCAACTGACTATTCCGGCCAGTTCGGGTATGCCTTGTCGGGGTATTCGGATATTTCTTTAAGCTCCAAGTATTTTACCGGGATAAAAAACGAGCCATTTCCTTCAGCAGCCGGGACATGGAACGATTACGGCAGGGGTTCGGTTGATCTAACCTATAATCGAATTGCCGGGAATTTTAATAATTCGTTGAAAATTTACCGCAGTTTCGGTGAACACAAATTCTCGAATGGTTTCCATTCCAAAGACTATACGGATGGCTTAATGGCGCACAGTAAAACAAAGTTGTTGGAAAACAACGAATTAAGTGTCGGGCTGGATTATCGGTATCAGTTCGGCGATGTGCTCAATACTGCGCCTGCGTTTATGATTGGCCATTACCATAAATATGAATACGGCGTTTATATCAATGATGAACATACCTTCTTGGAAAAACTTACTCTTAACGGCGGCGCAAGATATAACAATGACGAGTTTGCAAAGGACATTGTTAATCCCAAGCTGGGGGTTGTTTATAATACCTTGAACGGCACAATACTTAGAGGTATTTGGAGCCGGGGATTCCGCGCGCCGCAGATAAATGATTTGTTTCTCTGGGGTGGCAATAAGGATCTGAAACCTGAAAAAGTTACTAATACTGAAATCGGGCTTCGCCAGAAGTTTGGTGAATCAATAGACCTTGATCTTGCTGGTTTTATAATGAAAGGGGCTGACCTCATACAGTCGCGTGCCGGCAAGAATGTGAACATCGGCGATTTTGAGTTTAAAGGTATTGAGACAATGCTCATCGCAAAGATCTCAGATTCTTTTAACACTCAGGTGAACTATACCTATTTTGACCCGGGAACACAGACAACCGGCAGGCCGGGCAACAAAGCCGGCGCATCCCTGAAATATTCAAAAAAGAAAGTGAATGCCATAATCACCGGAGAATATGCAGGAAGGTATTATTCCGGCGATAATTCAACGGGCAAGATCGATGATTATCTTCTGTTTAATACAAAAGTTGATTATAAACTGCTAAACAATTTGTCTGTATTCGGCGCGATAGATAATCTAACCGATAAGGAATACCAGATTTATAACGGCGGGCTTTATACAATGCCCAAAAGAACTTTAACACTCGGCCTTAATTACATCTTTGGATAAGTTAAGACCGCCAAAAAGCCGGCGGTCGGACTTTACCTTAAATGATAAGTATTTGTTGTTGATTTCGTAGGGCAAGCCTTTAGGCTTTTGCGTCTTTAAAACCGCAGGGCTAAAGCCCTGCCCTACGTCATTGTAGCTGCCCCATTTATGGGGCGCCTTAAAACGCCGATAAATCGGCAAACTACAAAGTCAAAAACAAATTAGCTTTACCGTCAACAACATTGAAATTCCTTAGCTTCAAATTAGCGCACCTTCGGTGCGGGCTTTTTGATTTCTCTCTTTGCTTGTGCAGGGAACGGTCGCTACCGTTCCCTGCAACACTCTATTTTTTTCAGTTGTTCCTTCACTTAACAAAAGGAGAATAATTTGAAAATACTCAGCAAGCGCCTATTATTTTCAGTTTTGCTTACCTCTCTTGTTGTACCGGGTAACTGTATGGAAAAAGAATCTACAAAAATAAAAGTGGTCACAACTACCACTCATCTAGGTTCAATTGCAGCACAAATAGGAAAGGAAAAGATCGAAGTGATAATTCTGGTGCCGGGCAGTATGTGCCCAGGTCATTTTGACATGGAACCTGTCACAATGAAAAAGATTAGCCGGTCAAAATTATTGATCAGCCATAGCTGGGAGAAATGGATTGAAAATCTGCTTGCTAAAATAGACAATAAAAACATTTTGAAGAAGCAAATATCAACACAGGGCAACTGGATGATACCCGAAGTAAATGTCAAAGCCGCGGCTGAAGTTGCCGGCCTTTTTTCCGAGACCGATGTGCTGAATAAGGGTTACTATCAAAAAAATCTTAAAGATTACGCCAGCAAGGTTGAAATGCTTAGAAAAAAGATAAAAACAAAAACACAGTATGAAGGGATAAAAGCGCTATGCTCCGAGCAGCAAAAAGATTTTCTTCTCTGGCTGGGGTTGGATATAGTAAAAACTTACGGCCGGCCGGAAGACTTGAACATCCGTGAGTTGGCAAATATTATGGCGCTTGCTAAAAAAGAAAAAACCCGGCTTGTTGTTGATAACCTGCAAAGCGGCGCCAACGCAGGATTACAGCTGGCAAAAGACCTTAAAATAAAACATGTTACGCTTTCAAATTTTCCACTCGAAGATTCCTATTTTAAAACTTTAGAAAATAACATAGAAACCATTGACAAGGCCTTAAATGAGTAAAATTATCGAGCTGGATCATGTAACTGTATCTTATCGGGAAAATATTGCGCTAAGAAATATAACCTTAGAGATAGATGAGGGTTCATTTGTCTCTGTCATCGGACCTAACGGCGCAGGTAAAACCACTCTGCTTACTGTGATCAACGGGCTTGGCGCAATTCTCTCAGGTTCAGTAAAAGTATTTGGTCAGCGTATTGAAAACAAAAACATTTCGCAGATCCGCAAGGATATCGGTTATATCCCTCAACACCTGAATATTGACCCGAGATCGCCAATATCTGTTTATCAGGCAGTAAGTATCGGCAGATTTGGCAAAATCGGATTGTTCAAAAAATGGACTTCTGCTGATGATGACCTTGTCAGGTCAGCGATGGCTGAAGTTGGTATAAGCAATTTAGAGAATAAACCAATCGGACATTTGTCTGGCGGTGAACATCAAAAGGTTTCTATCGCCCGGGCCTTGGCGCAGCAGCCGAAAATAATTTTGTTTGACGAACCGACATCGAATCTTGACCCTAAATCCCAGGGCGAGATTATGCGGTTAATTGAAAGAATTTACTCGGAAAAGAAGTACACCATAGTATTTGTTACTCATATTCTAAGCCATATCCCCGCCTGTTGTGACTATGCCGTACTGATGCAACGGGGGAAAATTATGTATGCCGGAAGTTCAGAAAAAGCGTTAAAAGAGAATTTGCTTTCAAAGCTTTACGATTGCCCAATTGAAATAGGACTGATCCATGGTAAAAGACATTTTCATGCTGGACAATCCCATCTTTAAGGAAGATTATGTTTGAATTGTTGAGTTACGAATTCGTTCAAAGAGCAATAGCCGCTTCCCTGCTTGGCGGAATAACCTGCGGGATAGTCGGCGTTTGGGTTATACTTCTCAATATTCCCTTTGTCGGTGTGGCGATGTCACATTCCGCATTTGCCGGGGCGGTGTTCGGCGTCTTAATTGGCCTAAACCCGCTTATAACTTCAATGCTTTTTTGTCTTGCCTCTGCCGTGCTTATTGGCCCGATAGCAGACAGAGGGGATTTTTCTCCTAATATTTCTGTTGGAGTTATCTTTTCATTTGTGTTGGGTATTGCTTTCCTGTGCCTAGGGCTTCTCAGAGGCTCAAAAACAGAAGCATTAAACTTTCTTTGGGGTAATATATTGACTGTGTCTAATCAAGAGATAGTCTTACTTTTGGTAACAGCAGCTTTAATAATTTTAGTTCTTAAACTTTTATTCAGGGAAATACTGGCGGTTCTTTTCAACTGCGAAATTGCAGAAGCTGTCGGCATACCCGAGAAAACAATACTTTACCTGTTGCTTTCATTATGCGGGATGACTGTTACTTTGAACCTGAATACCGTCGGCGGACTGCTCATTTTCAGCTTGATAACCAGTTCGCCTTTGGCAGCCTATCAGCTTACTTATGACTTGAAAAAGATGTATTTTCTTTCTGCGTTGTTCGGTGTTATGTCCTGCCTTACAGGGCTTTTTCTATCGTATTACTTTAATGTTCCTTCCGGCGCTGTAATCATTATTGTATCTAGTATGATCTTTATAATTTGTATGACATTTTCACCAAAAAGGAGAGCCAAAGATTATGAATCGTAAACAGTTCTTTGATCGGCATGCAGAAAAGTGGGATAATTTTATCACCAAGGACATTATCAGAAGGATAGAAAAAGATTTACTGCCATTATTTAAGATAAAGAAAGCTGAATATATTCTTGATGTGGGAAGCGGCACAGGGATACTTTTGCCATTCTTGAAAAAGAGCGCCGGCAAAAAAGGCAAAGTAGCAGCTCTTGATTATTCCGCGCCGATGCTGGAGAAAGCAAAGGCGAAATATGGCGATGCTTTTGAATATATTTGCGCTGATGCCGGGGAAACACCATTTGACGATGCCTTGTTTGATATTGTAATCTGCTTTGCTGTCTTTCCACATTTTCCAAATAAATTGAAAGTGTTGAAGGAATTATTCCGGATACTCAAACCCAGAGGCAATTTAATTATCGCACACACTGATGTGAGAGAAACAATAAATTCATTTCATCGTAAGGTGGGAGTCCCGGTAGCCCAGGACCACATGCCAGATGACGAAAAGATGATATCGCTCTTAAAAAAAGCAGGATTCAATAACAATACGATTGAAGAAGGCAAAGATTATTACATCGCTTACGGTTATAAGTAATATTTATCAAACTGGTCGGGATAGTTTTTAGCTTGGCCTCCTGTTTGAGCAAACGGCAAATCTCTAATCCATCTATCCCGGGCAGCATAATATCCAAAATAATCAAGCGGCAACATTTAAGAAACGTTGAAAAGCGCCGATGTTGCGAGTAATTGCTTCGGCTTGAATTTCTTCTTTAATATAGGCCGACCGCTTTAAATTATTCAGGCTTAACAAACGCTTAAAGATCATAATATTAAAATAACATATACATGTTATTTAGTCAAGTTAAATAACATTATAAATCATGGAAGGCAAAGCTTGGATAAACTTGTTAAAGTTCTAAATTGCTCGATCAACATACTTTTTGGATATTTTATGCATAAAATCGGATATTTTTTCGTGTTTAATTTTTCCAATATTTACTTTTCCTATATTTCTTAATATTCCACTGATTGCTATTCTTATTTTCCACCATGAATTTTGTTTCAATAAACCTAAAATAGTTTTATCCATAGTCTCAAGTTCTTTTGTAACAACATTTGTTAAATTCCAGACATCTGCCTTATTTTCAAAAACCCATCCTTCCACGAGACTTTCCCAACCGTTAACCTCACCAGTTAAATCCGAATACAACCTTAATAGTCCTTTGGGCAGAGAAACTTTTCTTTTATCAGATACGAAATTGTCACCCAAATTTTTATTATAACCTAACGAAGTAGGAAGAACAACTGTTATACTTGAATATTTTGCCCATTCTTTAAATAAATTTCTTACTAACGGCATAAAGCCATATGGAGCGGATGCTTTTATCGGACTAATCGCGACTAAAGTTTTGCTTGCCGGATCGAACCATACACTCACCCGGGCCAAAGGTTTCTGAGGATTTTTTTTATCACGAATATAGATTACACGCACTGCTGGATTTAACAGATAACCTGCGGCTTTATACTGATATGCACCTTCTACAATATCCAGACAGCTCCCGCCCAATTTTGGCCAGCCTAAATGCATCGTCTCAATCGGGTTATCTTCGACACTTATCGTAGCATCAATTACCGGTAAATAAACTTCATTCCCTGCCATTGATGTTTTTTTCTCTCCTAATGTCTCTTCGACTAAAAAACGTTCCACTTCCTTCAAATGATCTGTCCAAGGAGATCTTTCGGGCCGCTGTGTTGCCGAGGAAGTTCATTCGTTTTAAAATAATCTTGATAAGTCTGCTGAATAATTTTTTCGTCCATCCGATCACCTTTACGGGAAAGAACCTCAACTAATCTTGAGGAAAGTTCCGTTGCTAAAAGTCCTTCTTGTAAGCCGGAAAGTATCTTTAAAATTCTACTGACTATTTCCCATACTTGTGCCGGATCTTTATGTTCAGCAAGATTCTCCTCGGATAGCAAGAGAAGAGCAAGCATAGTGAGAGTATTAACAGATCCTGGGTCGGATGGCATCGGAATATTTTTCATCGTCTCCCATATTTCTTCCGGTGTCTGGGAGATACCATTGGAATCAAAGCCAACAAAAGGAGACAATCCAATAAAATTTGCGGCTGCAGTTTCACGAATACGAAAATCTTTGTCGTTAAAGTCATTATCGTATAAAGGTAAGCTTTTCTCTAAAAACTTTTCGCCTGTTCGATCATTGGTAATCTGTGTTTGGGCAATTTCCCATAAATTTTCCGGGATTTGCCCCTCTTTATCCAAATTTTCCGCAGTTTTCGGCCGGTCTTTTAAAGATGAATCATTCAAGGTAGCTTTAGGAAACCATTTTTAAAAAAGTTCAGTACTTTCCGGCCCGGCTTCGGCGATGATCGGAGTAAAAATTGTATCGAAATCACTACTATAATAAAAATCTTTCTCTTTAAACGAAGGGAAAAGCCGTTTTTCCACAAGTTCTATTCCTTTCGGGCCAGCTAAGATCAGAGCTTTAGCCACACCTCCCGCCGTATACCGAGCATATCCTAAAATAGGTAGATAGTCACCCGAAAAGGCCTTTTCATAGGAAGCTAAGAACTGCTCTTCAAAAATTTTTATCCCATCTACTATAAAGAGGAAGATATTCTCCAATAAATTTTTTTCCACTGGGATCAACGAGCATTACTGCTTTTGACACCTCAGTGAAATTTCTCCAAGCATTGCTCAAAACCGTTAGATCTGAATTATTTAGCAAACTTTTATAAATGGCAAACATCGCTTCCAATAGTTTATCCTGCTCAGCGTCAAAAGCAGGGAGTATTTGTAAAAGTTTAGGGAAACTTTCCCAAGCGCCGCTGGAAATATTGGTGTCCGAATTTTCAAGGGCTTTACTATATAACGGCAAGTATTCATTTAAAAATTTATTGCCGCTTGGATCAATGATCATTAATACTTTGGACAGCTCAGCAAAACTTCCTAAAGCAGCGGCGCGAATTCTCGAATCTGAATGATTGAGCAATTTTTTATAAACAGAAACGATGGCTTCGAAAAGCTTAATTTTTTCAGGGCCAGCCAAATTTACTGTTTCTAACACTTCCGCAAAATTTTTCCAAGCATTGTCACGAATATATGAATTTGAATTCGTCAGGACATGATTGTAAAGCGGAATAAATTCATCTAAAAATCTCCGGCCAGTAGGATCACCACTGATTAACATCTCTGTTAGAACCTTGCAGGCATTTTTAGAAGCCTCTGAATTTGCTGGATAATTAAGGGCTGTGGAATAAAGAAAGATACGTTCTTCGGCAAGCCTTTTTCCGGAAGGATCAACAGTTTTTAGCGCTAGGGACACAACATCAAAAATTTGCTCAGGCACATTATAATCATTCATTTCGAATTTATACTTAACGGCCATTCTGTAAAAAGGAAGGCATTCTTCTAAAAACTTCTTCCCTGAAGGATCAATAATTAACAATGCCTGCGACACTGCACCGAACGACCGCCATACTTCTCCATGTAAATTTTTTTTAGAAACACCAAAATATGCAGGAAGTAGTTGTTCTTGTAATAGTTTAATTCCTTCGGGCCCTGCATCTATAAGAATTTGTATTATTTTGGCAAAAACTCCCCAAGCAAATTTATCATTCGGCCATGAATATTCTTTGTTAAGAAGAACGGGGAAAATTAATTTTTCAACGATTTTTATGCCTTTAGGCCCAGCATCAGCAATCAGAACCTTCGTCACTATATCTAAATTTTTCAAACCGCCACGAGAAATATATTCGTCTTCATTCTTAAGCAGCGAAAACACCTGGGCTAAAAAGTATTTTTGGAAGACAGCCTTTTTTACATTATCAATTTGCAGAATTGATGGTGACACAGTTATGATACTGTTTTTGGGATCTATTGCTTTTTCTAATATTAGGGATTTTTTTTCTTCATTAGCCGGCGGCCGAAGAGCCCAAAGACAATCCGGCCCGACAATAGCTAAAATAAAACTAACCGATACAATAATAAGATTTAGTTTTTTAAACATAATATTACGCCAATAAAAAAACTGATCACAATAAATTATATCTAAACTTTTTTGCTTTCACCAATAGTATACACAACCCATGTTAAGTTTATGTTAAGAAGTTGTTAATTTTTTGTTAAGAAGTTGTTAATTTTTTGTTAAGCTTTTTTGAAGAGTTGCGGGCAAATTGATGAGTTTAAATGTTAAATTGGAAGGCAAGCTCGATGCCGGCTTGCCGGAAATGTTTATCAAAAGCAAAAGCCTTGCCGATATTAAGATTTTTTATTATGGAGAAAGAAGTGAGATCAGTAAAACTGAATTCTTTATCTTTATATTTTTTGTGCAGTTGCCAGGCGGCGTGAAAATGATCAGGAAAAACGGAGACTATTTCAATCACTTTGCTGGTGAAGAAAACTTCACCAACAACCAGCGATTGTTGATATCCACCCCTTGCTTGAATAATGGTGATGGTTTCATCGATAATATAGTCCGAAGTATACAACGCTGCTTTTGATTTTTTAATCTCCTCAAAAACATTTTTTGCTTTTAAATGATGTTTATCGTCCTCAACAAAAAGCGCTACCCAGCCGCTGGTATCGACAAAAATTTTTTCCATAAACTATTTTTTCCGGTAAAGAGGTTTAGCCAATTTTTCACCATATAGATATTGATCGTGATCTTCCGAGGTATCAGAACTCTTAAGTTTAATTCTACCAATTGACTTTGTCAGGGAATCACTGTTCCAATCGATCTTTTTTGTCCGCAATTTAAAGAAATCCTTAATTGCTCTTCGGATTATTTCCGACACCGTAAGATGTTCTTTATCTGCTTCAAGTTTGAGTTGATACATTTGCTCTTCATCGATATAGATTTGGGTTCGATGTAAATTACTCATGATTTTTACCTCCTTGCTGTAATATACATTATACATCATACATTGTCAAGTAAAAAATCATTACCTAATTACCTAACTCCGTCCCCAAAGTTCACCAGAATTCGCCTTGGCGGGGGTAGGGGAAGATTTTCTCCGGCTCGCAGGGAAAAGATAAAGGGAGTTTGTATTTTTGGGATAGGTGCGCAAGCTCCTGATTGATTCGCTGGAGAAAAGTGATCGACGGGTTTATTCCTCGATCGTAGAGAGCAGAGTAGCGATGGAGCAGTTGGGGGTAATGCTGGTGGAGCAAACTGAAAAAACGCTGCTGGACATTGTCCCGCAAGGTCAAGGCGCCGGGCAAAACGTATGTTGCTCCGGCGGATTTAGCGGCATAAAAAACCTTTTCCAAATCGCCGCCTTCGGTGAGATAGGGCAGGATCGGCATTAAGGTGATCCCCACGCTGATCCCGGCTCTAGCCAACTCCTGCACCGTTTCCAACCTTGATTGAGGAGAAGGGGCCATCGGTTCGAAAATTTTTACCAGCCGGGGATTCAGGGAAATTAAGGAGAGGGAAACCGTGCAGAATGATTTCTTGGAATTCTCTTTGATTAACCGGATATCGCGGCGGATTAAGGGTGATTTGGTAATAATCTGCGCCGGATAGCAGAAACTAAAAATTATCTCTAAAAGATGGCGGGTAATTTGGTATTTTTCTTCAATCGGCTGATAGGGATCGGTAGCCGACCCCAAACAAATCAGCCCGCCTGGTTTGATTTTTTCTAAAGCTTTTTTCAGCAAAAAGGGAGCGGTAGTCTTGATCTGAATTTTTTGGGAAAAATCTTCTCTATTCTCGGAAGGTAAATATTTTTTGGCTTGGACATAACAATACTGGCAGTCATGTTGACAGCCGCGATAGGGATTGACGGTATAAGTGCAGCGAAAATATTCGTCCGGCTCGGCCAGCTTATTGAGTATCGTTTTGGCTTGAATTAATTCGTATTTAGTTTGAATCAGAAAAGTTCACCTTCACCCCCGCCCTTCAAACCCAAATGCTGGTAAGCCAGAGAGGTAACCACCCGGCCGCGGGCGGTGCGCGCTAAAAGCCCGGTTTGGATCAAATAAGGTTCATAGACATCGCTGATCGTATCCACCTCTTCGGAAACCGCCACGGCAATCGTCTCCAGCCCGACTGGGCCGCCGGAAAATTTTTCTATAATCGCCGCCAAGATCCGCCGGTCCATGGCGTCGAGCCCCAATTTATCCACTTCCAAGGCCGCTAACGAATCCTCGGCTATTTGACAATCAATTTTCCCCTCGCCCTTCACCTGGGCAAAATCGCGCAAACGGCGTAGAAGCCGGTTGGCAATCCTCGGCGTTCCCCGGGAACATTTGGCTATTTCTTTCGTGGCTTCTTCTTCAATTTCCACATCCAATATCCGGCCGGAACGGCAGATAATTTTTTCCAGCTCCCACCGTTCATAAAACTGCAGATGGGTCACTATCCCGAACCGGTCCCGCAACGGACTGGTTAGCAAACCGGCCCGCGTCGTCGCTCCGATCAAAGTAAACGGCGGAACGGCTAAATTGATAATCCTTGCTCCGGGCCCCTGGCCTAAAACAACATCAACCTTAAAATCCTCCATCACCGGATACAAAGCCTCCTCCACCAGGTGGTTCAGCCGATGAATCTCATCGATAAAAAAAACATCCCCCGGCGTCAGACTGGTCAGGATCGCCGCTAAATCCCCCACCCGCTCCAAAGCCGGACCGGAGGTAACCCTTAAATTTCCACCCATCTCATAAGCGATAATATGAGCCAAAGTCGTTTTACCTAACCCTGGCGGGCTGTAAAACAAACAATGATCCAACGGCTCGCTTCTTTTTTTTGCCGCCTGGATAAAAACATTTAGGTTTGCCTTCAGCTTCTCCTGCCCGACAAATTCGTCCAACTTTTTTGGACGAAGGTTTTTCTCCACTATTTCTTCGCCGGGCAATTTATCGGATTTAACTAATCTTTCCTCAGTAGAATCCATTTTATAAACACCTCAAAGCCAGGCGGATTATTTCTTCCACAGAATTTTCTTCCTTCTTCTCCAGCTTCTTTAAAGCCGCGCGGGCCTCAAATTGGCTGTAGCCCAGCGAGACCAACCCGGCCAGCGCTTCCTCAAAATTGTTCCGGGAAAGCACTTGCAGCCCGTTTTCTGTTTCCAACTGTTCGAGATTAATTTTTCCCTGTAAACTGGCAATCAGTTTTTCGGCTGTCTTCGCCCGAAACCCAAAAACTTTGTCCAGTAAATTTTTATCTTTTTTTCGCACCGCTTCGGCAAACTCCGGCAGCGATTTGATAATCTTTTCTAAATATTCCAGCGCTTTCTTTGCTCCCGTTCCGGGAACAACTTCTTTTAAGAGCAGAAAAATTTCTTTCTCCCGCTCGGTGAGGAACCCATAAAAGGTTACCCCTCCGCCGTAAAGACTGGTAGACTCAAGGACCTCCAATTTCACTTCCTCATCTTCTCCAGGCAAGTTTTCGTAAGTGGAATAAGGGATAAAAACCTCATACCCCACGCCTTGCACATCAATAATAATTTTTTTGGGCTGTTTGTTGGCTATTTTACCGCGCAGGCAGGCAATCATTGGGTATTCTCCATCGATAATCTTGCAGATGACAAACCGCAATGGCCAGCGCATCGGCAACATCGTCAGGTTGAGGGATTTCCTTTAAACTTAACAGCTGTTTAACCATTAACTGGACCTGGCTTTTATCCGCCTGTCCGTAACCGGTTAAAGAAATTTTTACTGTCTTGGGGTTGTATTCGAAAACCGGGATACCGTTTTCTGCCGCCGCCAGCATGATTACCCCGCGGGCCTGGCTGACTGAAAAATTACCTCTCCCGTAATTAGCAAAAAACAATTCCTCCAGCGCCAGCGCCTGAGGATGATGCAACTGGATGATCTTCTTTAAACTGTTATAGATGATACTCAGCCGCTCCGGCAAGGGTAAGGATGAAGCGGTGCGAACACAATCATAGCCGTGGGCAAAAAACTGCGTTTTATCTTTGGCTTCCACAACCGCCCAACCGGTAATCGCTGTGCCTGGATCAATTCCGATGACAATCATTTGGATGTTGAATATCTCTCGATAAATTCTTCGGAAATATCGAAGTTGGCGTAGACATTGCTGACATCATCGTGGCCTTCCAGATCCTCCATTAAGGCCAGCATCTGTTCAGCTTCCTTTCCTTCCAAAGGAATATAGGTATTGGCAACCAGGGTAATTTCGGCGCTTTCCAAAAGAATATTTTTAGATTCCAAAGCAGTTTTTACTTTTTCGAAATCCGCCGGGTCAGTGATAATTTCAAAGATGTCTGCATCTTCTGTTTTCATATCCTCGGCGCCGGATTCTAAGACCAAAGACAGCAAATCATCTTCCTTCGCATTTTTTTTATTAACGGTAAAATAACCGCGCTTGGCAAACATCCAGGAAACGCAGCCGCCTTCACCCATATTTCCTCCATGGGAAGAAAAAATTTTCCGGATCTCCGAAGCCGAGCGGTTTTTATTATCAGTAGTCGCCTCACAGATAATCGCTGCACCCCCCGGACCGTAACCTTCGTAGACCAACTCTTCATAAGTCATGCCGGGCAACTCCCCCATACCGCGCTGCAAGGCCTTCTTTATATTCTCCTGGGGCATATTCGATTCCCGGGCCATTTCCATCACTTTGCGTAACCGGGCGTTGTTCTCCGGGTTGCCTCCCCCTTGACGGGCGGCCACAGCAATTTCTCGAATTATTCTGGTAAATACTTTTCCCCGCTGTGAATCAATCGCCGCCTTTTTATGTTTAATCCCCGCCCAACGCGAATGTCCCGACATGGAAAACCTCCCTGTTATTCGGGGCCCGGGTCTCGAGGCTTGAGGTTAGCAAGCACCGAACACCATTATACCGGAACCGCGATTACTTGGATAATATCAAAAAAAAACTTTATATTCCCTTATTTGCAGGGAACGGTCGCGACCGTTCCCTACGCTACCACTCAGACAATCAATTACAGTTATAGAAATGATTGCCACTCTTACATTAACTAATCTTACCAGAAAAAAAAACCGCTGTCAATCAGTTCCCGGATAGGAAAAAATTTACAAAAAATTAACATAATCTTAACATAAACTTAACATGGATTTTCTATACTATTATTAACGAGGATAAAAATAGGTAACGATTAATGAGGCTAAAATGACTCTAAAAAATATTTTGTTTAAATTGGTCAGCTGCATTTTGACGGCCGAGATGTTTTTTTCTAGCGCTTGTTGGGGAGAACTATTGGAAAGAAACCATTTGCGAGTTCCCAGCACAAAAATGAAAATTGTGGAATTTAGTACCGAGGGGAAAAAAGATGCAACAAAACATCAGACTCAAATGGATGAACTGGCAAGATTAATAATCGGAGAAGAAGGTGAAAAATTTCTACTACCTTTAATTAGCAATTTCAGCAGGTTTGTTGAAAAAGTAAAAAGTAGACAGCATGAAAAAAACAATATTAGGACAGAATCGTCTAGCGCTCTTCTCAATTTGTATTTAACATCTAAAGAGAAAACTAGGTATTTGGCGGGGGAAAGTCTGTCTGGAAGTGAAAATTTTCTCAATTATTTGGAGCATTTATTTAAATATGAACTGGCAAATGCAGATGATTTTATTCAATATGTATTTTCTCTTAATAAAATGCTCAAACAAGTTTTTGATGAGGAGAAACATCTAAATTCGATTGATTTACATGTACAAAGTCTTATGGCCGACTTGATAGGAACGGATGAAGTTTCTCCCAACGACTTAAAGCTTATCAGCAGCCAATTAAGCAGTTATGCGCTAACAAAACTATTGGGAACAATGACTTTACCGCCAGATGCCGGAATAGCAGCTCTGGATTCAAATGGATATGTTTCAGCGGGGGTAAAAATAAAAAATTACATACTAATCTTAGATTATTATTCACGGCAAATAATAACATTTAACCTTGAAGAATACAAACGCCGTTCTCCGGCTGATGCTGAGGATGAACTCCCTCGTATTTTTGACCTTAACAGCAGAATAATTATCTATAACCAGAATTCATTGCCCGCTCTTTATTGGAAAGCGTTAGCGAACATCTATATCTGTCGAGGTAACCATTGGAAAATATCGGACAAAATTAGAGGAAAATATTTCTATAAAAAGGCGATTGATGTTTTAAATAAAGCATTGAAATGTTGTGAACATATTCAAAAAGATGATATAGAAAAACTAATATCGGAATTAACAAATGAAACAAGTAACGATTTGGAAAAAAACAGAGGCTTTTTATTGTCAATTATCGATGATGATGAAACTATGACCGAAGAACAAGAAGAGCGGAAATATCGGTCAATCCCATTCGTCATTGCCTATCTTATCTCAGATTTTCTTTTTTTTAATTATCCAGAAAGCAATTTACTAATCACAGCAGTAAGCCTGCTCACTGTGGCAGCTACAACAGTGTTATCCAGCTGGTGGTTTGCTGAAGCGCATAAAAAGATTATTACTACGGAAAAATTATTTGGCGGCACACGATTTGAGACTAAAGAATCCACAGCAGAGGAGAGATTAGTGATCTTTTGGGATGGAGTATCTTATTCCGTTCCTTTCGTTTCGGTAATCTCGGCTCAGATATTTTTATCTCTTCTGCTGCCCAACCTCACTATTGTGTTTATGGGCTTAGGAATGATCGGTTTAATAGTTGCACATTATGCAGCAGTGGAATGGCATGAAGATCATAATAAACAATATGAAAAAGAATTAAAATATCCAAAACGATACCATAAAATTTTACAAGAAGAAAAAGCAAGCCATTCGTTATAAATTGTTATTTGCCTCGAGACATGCACAGACATCCAATCCTTAAATGTTTTTGTGTAATACAGAACAAATATAAATGTATTGACAAATTTTATAAAATGTATTACACTATGCAAGGATAGAAAATAAACCATAATCAGGGGTGTCCTTAAATGAAAAGCGTGGTAAAAACGATCAGATTTCCTGTCGAAATTTTGGCGGAGATTCGGCCGGTGATGGATAAGAATAAGATAAATTTTACTGATTTCATCGTTGCAGCAATCAAAAACTATTTGCGAGGATTAAGTTATGTTGAAGGAATAAATACTAGTTTTGCCGGTTGGAAAGGTGACGGACATCCGGAATTAAAGGAAGGTGTGGATCGGTATGTAAGGAAAATGCGTAAAGGGAGAGCCTTTTGATGGCTTTGTTTGATACCGATATACTAATTGACCATTTACGAGGAAGGCGGGAAGCAAAAGATATTCTGTTAAAATTTAAAAATGAAAAAAATTATTGCAGTGTAATAACTTCCGGAGAAATATTGTTCGGGATGAAATTGGAAGAAAAAGAAAAAACCTTGACTTTGTTAAATAGTTTAGAAGAAATTCCCGTCGATAAAACGATTGTCAGATTATCATATGAAATAAAAAATTTGGCTAAAGGCCATCAATTGCAACTCTATGATTGTCTGGTTTGTGCCTCGGCGTTAAAAACTAATCAAGTTTTGGTAACACGCAATGTCAAACATTATCCGGATAAAAGAATAAAATTGTTTGTTCCAGATTATTGAGCCACAAATACTTTTCAAGCTAGTCCGAGTTGCACTCGAAACTTTACATATCTGCTTGGGAATTTTTTTCCCTCTTTAAAAAGAGGGGTAGGGAAGATTTGGACAATATTTCTAATTTTCAAAATCCCCCTTTTTGAAGGGGGAACACAAAAAAAGACATTGAATTTCCTATGCTTTAAAATTACAAGAGCCTTATTTGTCTTAACCAACTACTGCTGCGGATTTTGGGTAGATGCTGATTTGACGGCAATATTTGGTTTTCCAACTGAAATGAACTACGCCGGTTATTTTAGCAAACAAGGTGTCATCCGAACCACGGCCGACATTGTTTCCGGGATGAAATTTTGTTCCGCGCTGACGGACAAGCACTGCGCCAGCCTTCACCACTTCCCCCGCAAACCGCTTCACACCTAAACGTTTACCACAACTGTCTCTGCCGTTTCCGGAACTACCCTGGGCTTTTGTATGTGCCATATATCCTTCCTCCAAAATCTAATAACGCAAAGTGCAAAGCGCAAAACTCAAAGTTTAAAAACCTTTAAAGACTCGAAACTTTTAGCTTTTGACTTTCGTTTTGCGTTTTACGCTTTGCGTTTTACGCTCTTCTTACGCTTCTATTTTTTCAAATTTCACTTGGGTAAAACTCTGCCGGTGACCGATTGTCCGGCGATAGCCTTTTTTTCGTTTTTTCTTAAAGACAACCACCTTTTTTGCCCGGTCCTGCAAGAGAATCTCGCCAAAAGCTTTCGCCCCGGCCAACTTCGGTTTGCCAACCAGAACCTTATCCTGATCGCTGAATAAAATCACCTGATCGAACTCAACCTTATCCCCGACATTACCAGGAATCTTCTCCAGGTTTACTACTTCACCCGGTACAATCTTATATTGTTTTTTCCCTTGCGCAATGACCGCAAACATAAAAGCCTCCAAAAATAAAATCAAAATTCCAAGCTAGTTCAAGCTTCGCTCGGAACTTTATATATCTGTGACATTTTTTTCCCTCTTTTAAAAAGAGGGGTAGGGAAGATTTAGACAATATTTCTTATTTTCAAAATCCCCCTTAATCCCCCTTTTTAAAGGGGGAACACAAACAAAACAAACATTGAATTTTCTACACTTTAAATTTTAAATATTTAAACGAGAGGTTATTATACTAAAAATACTATTGATTGTCAAAAGAAATATGTCTGCCGCAGGAAGTTTAATTGATCTTCAAAATATTTGTAGAACTCCTTATTGTAGAGGCAAAAAATTATCTTTTCCAGGCCTGTTTCATGCTGCTGGATAAAAAGGACGGTTTCTTCCAACATTAAGCGGGCAAAAGCGTCAGCCGGACTCTTCGCGACCGGCGATCCCAAAAACGGCACAGCCATCAATTTTAATTGATAAGCATCGGCTAATTGAAATGCGCCCTGCAGCGCCTTGCGTAATACTTCCCGTTCGATATATTTTTTTTCAATAATCACTAAATGAAACACATATTTTGCCAACAAACTGCCCGCGCTAGTCACCAAAACGCCGCCCATCTCCGCCGGAGCTTTAAGAACGGCTTCTTTCTCTATTTCCGCCCCGCCAATTTTCTTAATCACCGAAGCCAGCCCTCGATCCATACTCAAATTTTTATCCACCGGGCTAAGAATTACCTCCACATCCAAGGCGGTGATGTCCCCCTGCAGCAACTCGATTTTAGTATTTTTTAGTCTTACCTCCACCATCCCCCCCTATTTCAACACCCGCCAAATCTGAAAAAGATCCTGGATGATCTGAAAAATGCCTCTTTTTTTCCTCACCTTTTTCCATATTTTCTTTTGCTTTTCTTTTTTAGACACACCATCCACGGTCACCATTTCCTTAAGGGCAAAGTCGGCAATTTCCGGATAAAGGCTGAAAAGATAGGGATGAGAATCAAAAAAACCAGGAGCATTTTTATATTTTTTTAAATCTTTCATCACAAAACTGTCTTCCAACAGTTTTTGATAAAAAGAAAGCGATTGCGCGGAAAAATCATTTTTTTCTTTAGCTTTAATTACTGTTTCTGCGGCCAACCTGCCGGAAGTCAAAGCCAAATTTGACCCCTCCCGATGCAGACTATTCACCAGCATCGCCGCATCACCAACCACCAGCACCCCGTCACTATAAAGTTTAGGGACGGCCTTATATCCCCCCTCAGGAATCAAGTGCCCCAAATATTCGATTGGTTTACCGCCCTCCAACAAAGGACCGATCAGCGGATGCTCCTTCATCCCTTCCAATAAATCATAAGGTTTATAAGAATTCTTCCGCAAATCCGCCAGCACTACGCCCACCCCCAACGACAATGAATCGTTATTCGTGTAGAGAAACCCCAACCCCATCATCCCTTTGGTTATTTCACCGACCAGCTCAATCGTCACACCCTGTCCATTTTTTAGTCCAAAGCGGCCATCGATAATTTCTTTAGGCAAAGCAATTACTTCTTTCACCGATAAAGCCACATTCTTCGGCGGGATTTCTTTGTAAGCATGCAGCCCGATCTTTTTGGAAAGCAAAGAATTTACCCCTTCCGCCAACACCACCACATCGCAAAACAAATCTCCATCCGCCCGATCGGTTTTGACACCAACTATTTTTCCATTCTCAATAATGAAATCCTCAACAACAGTTTTATTGATGATTAAGGCTCCGGCCTCTTCCGCCTGCCCGGCAAACCAGCGATCAAACTTTGCTCTTAAAACAGTGAAATTGTTATAAGGTTCCTGGGCAAAATCTTGATTGGAATATCCCATCTTCATCCCGGATTTTTCCGACAAAACCCATAACTGCTGTTCCACAATCGGTCTTTCCAGAGGCGCTTTTTCCCAGAAACGGGGAATAATTTCCTCCGTCATCTGACGGTAGAGCACACCTCCCATGACATTTTTTGAACCAGGATAATCTCCCCGTTCAAAAATCACCGTAGACAAGCCGGCTTTAGCCAGCATATAACCGCAGGCGATCCCCGCCGGCCCGGCCCCCACAACAACGCAATCAAATTTTTCAGCGCTACTCATCTTTGCCCTTCTCCAGCATCTCTTTAACTTTATGCGACAGAAATTCAGGGTCAAACGGCTTGGCGATAAAACTTTTTACCTGCAAAAATTTATCAAAAAGCCCTTCCACTGAATGATAAGCCGTCAAAATGATCACCGGTATATTCTGCAATTCCAGATCCTGGGAGATGTGCAACTGTAAAGTGTAGCCATCTATCCCGGGTAACATTACATCCAGAATAATCAAGTCCGGTTTTTCCTTTTTAAGGATTTCAATGGCCGTATTCCCGTCATTGGCCGACAAAACCTGATGTCCATGGCGGACCAGACTAAACCTGACCATTTCCACTATTTCTTCTTCATCATCAACAATTAAAATCTTACTCATGATTTACCCTAAAACTCCTTTTCAAATAAACACCTTCTAACTTTACAATAATTTCCACATGCTGTCAAGGAAAGGAAAAAAATTTCGGCTAGTCTTAATTTCGCTCGAAACTTTACATATTTGCGGCGACTTTTTTTCCCTCTTTTATAAAGAGGGGTAGGGGAGATTTTGACAATATTTTCTAAATCCCCCTCAGTCCCCCTTTCTAAAAGGGGGAAAACTTCAACAACACTGAAATTTCCACAGATCAGGCTTATAAATTATTGACACCCTATTTTATTTCCGAATAACTGCACATTTGGTCGCGTCCGTGGGTTTTTGCCCAGTAAAGAGCTTCGTCAACTCGTTTTAAAAGTTCTTCGCCCGATTTGCCATGATCGGGAAAAGTATCGATCCCCAGACTCACCGTCAGTTTTAAAGAGTAGTCCGGTGATGCTTTTATTTCATTATCCCTAATCGAATGAAAAATACGGCTGGCGATAATTTTAGCCTCTTCCTCGCTGGCCCGCGGTAAAAAAATAATAAATTCATCCCCTCCGTAGCGGGCGGCAAAATCAATTTTTCGAATACATTGCAAAACTTTTTTTCCCACTTCCACTAAAATCATATCGCCAATTAAATGCCCATGACTATCGTTAAATTCTTTGAAGTGATCGATGTCAAACATAATCAAGGACAGCTTCTGAGTAAACCGTTCCGAACGCGCCAACTCTTCATTAAACCGCTGTTTAAAATAACGAAACACATACAACCTCGTTAACCCGTCGGTCGTCGAAAGCCGGTCTACCTCCTCGAACAACCGGGCGTTTTCAATGGCCAAACCTACCTGCCCGGCAAACGAATTCAACAGCTCCACATCATCCCAGGAAATCTTCCGCTGACTAAGAATATTATCCACTTCCAAAATCCCGATAATCTCTCTTCTCACCTTCAACGGCACATAAACAATGTTTTGTTTAAATTTATGATACATCGGGTCAAGTTTTTTTTCCAAAACAATATCGACCATCGTATTAATCCCGGAATGCAGAGGATAAACCTCAGTATTAATCCGGCTGATTTTACCGATCAAACCGGCCGAAACTTCCCCTCTTAACAGGCCTTCTTTTTTGTCCACCAAATACAATTTTACCCGGTCAAAATATAAATTTTTAATCAGGCTTAAGGCCATCAACCTTAAAACCTCCGGCATCCGCAGTGAACTGATAATCGCCGTGCTGATTTCCGAAAAAGTCAACAATCGTTTAACCTGCTGATGGTTTTCTTCCAATAAACTAATCTTTTCCAGTCCGGCGGCTAATTCGTTAGCGAAATCAGCTAACAAAATATAATCGGCGGGAGGAATATTTTTTTTCTTGATCCCGTTATCCACCCTCAGCATCCCTAAAGTGCGGCCGGCATTCAACAAAGGAAGATACAAGGCATACTCCTGCTTCTCATACCAGTAATCTCTTTCTCTATCGACGATTAGCTCGTACAAGGGGTTGTCCGGCGGCAAAACTATTTCTTCTTCCCCCGCCAAAACCTCGCCCAGATGCATCATCTGTTTGGTTTGCAGAACCAATTTTTCCTGATCATAAAAAAAAATCATCGCCCGATCGTAACCAAGATCGTAAAATAACTGCCAGAGACTGCGCTCTAAAGCCTCCTCCAAAGACATGCTGCTGCTTTGCAGGTTCTCCTTTGTCTCCCGAAGAACGCTGATGTGACGCCGCAATAATTTGAAGTGACTGGAGATTCTTGCCGTTTTTTTAGTCATAAAGAGAAAGAATATGCTCTACATCTTTGGCGCTCATCCCAAATTCTTTTTTTAAAATTTCGTTGCTGTATTCATGGAAACGGATCACATCCAAAATTTTTCTGCAGGTATCGCTAATAATTTTTTCTATCGTCCCAAAGGTGCTAATCACGGGAAGAGCGGAGGCAAACTGCAGGGATTTACGAAAAACATTCCCCACCTGCTGATGATCCTCAAAAAGTTCATCCCAGGCCGCATACTGGCAGGGAAGTTTACCGATATTACGGGCATAATCGCTCTGCACCTCCGGCCGCGATAAAAATGCGATCAACTGCCAGGACTGTTCAAAATGTTTCGTGAACCGGGAAATTACCAGATTGCTTCCCCCAATAAATGTCGAACGGCCGGCCGGTCCGCTGGGAAAGGATGTTACCCCATAATTTTTTGCCGCCACCGGAGAGTAATCAGAGTGATGCGGGTTGAAATAACTGTGAATCGGCCACATCCCGGAAAACTGGAAAGTATAATTGCCCGTAAAAAAATTTCCGATCGGGAAAACCGTATCCCGCCCAATTAACGGAATAAATCTCTGCACAATCAAATTAAAAAAGAAACTAATCCCTTCCAAACCCTTTTGCTGAAAAATTGCTTTCTTTAAATCCTCGGAAAAAAAATCTCCTCCGCTGCCCCAAATCCACGGGGCGAGATCGTTCGTCCAGATTTCTTCCCTTTGCCCGGATAAACTTAAGGCAAAATGTCTGCGCCCGTTAAGTTTTATCCCGTTAACAATCCGGCAGGTTTCCTCGAAACTTTTCCAGTCAATCAGATTTTTTTCGTCCAAATTAAATTTTTTAAGTATATCCCGGCGGTAATAGAGCACCCGCAAATCAGTAAACCAGGGCACGGCAAAGATCCGCTCATTACCGGGTAAATAACAATACTTCCAACTCTGCGGGATATAATCTTTTTTATTAATCTGGCTTACTTCATCGGTAAGTTCGGCGATCGCCCCTAAATAAGCCAGGGTCGCCGTCCAGGTATTACCGACTTGAATAACATCGGGCAAATCCGTTTTTTCTTCTCGTTTAACCAGGTTCATTAAGCGATCCCAGGCTTGGGACCAGGGGATAATACTGAGGGAGATCTCTACTCCAGGGTGGGATTTTTTGAAGATTTTTAACTTAGACTCAATTATTTTACGAGTATCAAAGCCGGCATCGGGCATTACCCATAAATGTAACCGCACCGGTTTTTTCCAACCCAAAATTTTATCCATATTTTAAGTGCCAAAACAAGTCTTGGGTTTTGAGTCATGAGCCTTGAGTCTAAAACATTCGACTCTTTTAAGCTCATAACCCATGACTCATGACCTGCATTCTTTAAGGTTTCTACACATTAAACGATTCTTTGACCTGTCTCCTTGCAAAAAAGATGGGCTTTTTCCATATTCAACACCAGCTCAATGACCTGGCCTTCCAAGACGCGGCTGTTGGAGTCGGCGCGGACAATTAAATTATTTTTTCCCGTGCTCACATATAAAATAGTTTCCGCGCCCATCGGCTCGACAACATCAACGGAAACCTTCACCACATTTTCTTCCGTGCCGCCGACAGCGAATAAACGGTCATAAATATCCTCCGGCCGGATGCCTAAAAAAACTCTTTTGCCTAAATGCTCCCGAACCCCGTCTTCTACCTCCGGACGAATCCGAACCTGAATCTTACCTTCATCAACCCAAACCCCGCCTTCTTTTTCAAACAAATATACTTCAATAAAGTTCATCGGCGGACTGCCGATAAAACCGGCCACAAATTGATTCACCGGTTTATTGTAAAGAGTCAGCGGGTCATCCACCTGATGAATAATTCCATCCTTCATCACACAAATCCGATCACCCATGGTCATCGCTTCAATTTGGTCATGCGTGACATAGATCATCGTTGTTTTCAGGCTTTGATGCAGTTTAATTAACTCCATGCGCATCTGCACCCTAAGCTTGGCGTCAAGATTGGAAAGCGGTTCGTCAAACAAAAACACCTGCGGTTTACGCACAATCGCCCGGCCGACAGCAACCCGTTGTCTTTGTCCGCCGGAAAGTTCCCGCGGATACCTTTTAAGGTAAGGACACAGATTCAAAATCTCGCCGGCTTCGCGTACTCGGGCATCAATTTCTTTCTTCGGATATTTCCGCAGCTTTAAACCGAAAGACATATTATCATAAACAGTCATATGCGGATAAAGCGCGTAATTCTGGAAGACCATGGCGATATCCCGGTCTTTAGGCGGCACATCCTTAACCATCCGATCGCCAATCCAAATTTCGCCCTCGTCGGTTGTTTCCAACCCGGCAATCATCCGCAAAGTAGTTGATTTACCGCAGCCGGAAGGTCCGACCAAAACATAAAATTCTTTATCGACAATCTCCAGACTGATGTCCTTTACGGCCTCCACATCCCCATACCGTTTAGTAATTCTTTTTAGAATAACCTGAGCCATAAATCTCCTTTCTCCCCTGCGCTATTTTTCTAAAGTTACTTTACCCAGTATAATCCGATCACCGTCTTTTTTAAAATAATAATTCATCTTTGATTCCAGACTCCCATCGGTATCCACATCGTGCACCGCCGGGGAGATGCCCAAAACTAGGCCTTTTTTCGGTTTTATCCCTAAGAAATTCCAGCTGATTGCCGCTTCGATGCTATATCCCTCCGGAGTAAATTTCTGTTTTGCCCTTAATTGTTCCGAACCGGGTTCCCCTTTCTGAAACCAGGCGTATACCCGAAGGCCTTCTTTCTTCGAGGGGCCAAAACCAATCTGAAAATCATCCGGATTACCCCAGGTTAACTGCTCCTTAGCCGTCATAAACAACTCAATTACATCATCTTTATAGATAAACGGTTTTTCATTTTTGGCCACATTCGATTCATCCAGAATCTGGGCAGCGAAATACAGATTCTGCTCATCCCAAAGGAAATAAAAAGTTGCCCCTAAATCCAGCGGCGAAATCATATTGCCAAACTCAAAATGGTTCAGGTCTAAAACAATCGGCTTTACCCCCTTCCATTCATTCAACTGGCCGTCCAACACTATCGGCTGGGCCGCATACTTGGCCGGATATTCCGGACGCGCACCGGTAGAAGCCGAGCCTTGCGGCAGACCTAATTCCAAAGCCAGATTTACCGGATATTTTATCTCGCCTTTTTTTCGATTCTTGTATTCCGGGAACAACCTCAGCCCGCGCTGTACCAGCGGATCAGCCTGATAATAACGATTGATCACTTTGTCATCCAGGAAATTAGCCAAACTTAAAAACAACATCGCCTGATCCAAGACTAAATAATTCTTGTTTATCCAGCCGCTTTTCATGCTCATCGCATCGCGAAAACCAAAATCATACTCTTCCTCTCCGACCAGATGGAGCGGCCTGACCCCTAATTTTTCAAGTTCTTTTAAGTTTTTAATCACTTCTTTAGGAAAATACTGCACGGCCAGCACGCAGGCATGCGGTGTAACGATTTTATCAATAATATTATTAATTCCCCGGTACCCATCGCCGGGAGAATCGGAGGGCGACCAGCCCCAGACCCGATATTTAATCTTTTTCATATGCAGCATCTGGGCATAAGCTTCGTTGGCCGCCGATTTACCCATTAAAGTTCCTTCTTCATCAATAAAAATACCCGGTAAAAACTGGGTAAACAAACCGCCCTGCCATCCGGGTTTCAGGTAGTTAACCCCGTATTTTTCTTCCAACCCCCGGCTTAAAACATTCCAGCTTTCCAAAGGCAGCTGACTACTGACAATAGATAAAAAGTTAGCGGTCCGCGCTTCCGAACCCAATTCCACATAATGGTACGGGGTATATTCCCCTTTAACACTTTCGTAGCCGATATTCAAATATTTCGCTTTGGCATTATAAAGTTTCGTCCAATCGGCCGCTTTAATTATCCGGTCACAGCGCTCGTCCAATTCCGGGAAAGCCTGGGCAGTGACCATTAAACCGGCATAAAGGTTGCCCAAATCCACCGTGGAAACAAAACCGTTTTTTTCCTTTTGCAAAGTGGAAACATGGATCCAGTTGATCGGCATCCCATTCCATTTCTCAATTTTATCCAAACTGTCCAAAGTCTTGCTAATTCTCTTTAAAGCTTCGGCCTTTGTCTCCAAACCCATCTCCACCGCCGCAATTAGAGACACACAATATAACCCGATATTCGTGCTGGATGTATAATAAAGTCCCGGAGCGGTATTGTCCAACGGCAAACCCGTCTTGGGATCAACATAATGCTTGATACAACTGTAAGTAGCCTTGGCCAAATCCTGCAAATATTTTAGTTCTGCGGACGAAAGATCCGTTTTCTTCGCCGCAAATCCTTGCGACACAATACCCATTAACAACACTAACCCATAAACCAATATTCTTTTCCGCATCTGTTTATTTACTCCTTTTCAGTATTTGCTTGAAAAATTTCTAAAAAACCAATTTCTCAAACAGGATATTAATAATCTTATTGATATTATCAAATATTTTATTTTTCCTCAAGGGTTTTCTTGCAACAGCAACAGTCAACAGGATATTTTTGGGGAGATGGATATTTCATGATTGAATGGGAGCCTTTAAAACACAATCAATCGGTTTCACCACAAATGAGGGAGATTTTCATCGGTTTTAAATTTCATACCGGATTATGCGCACTTAAATAATTCTTTCATGGCTTAGGGCAGCGGCGTAAGATATTGCCGCTTTAATATCTTCAAGTTTTAATGAAGGATAACTTTCCAAAATTTCTTTTTCTGTTGATCCTTCTGCCAAATTATCCAGAATAACCGATACCATAATTCGTGTTCCTTTGATACAAGCTTTTCCATGACAGACAAGGGAATCTACAGATATTCTTTCTCGCCAATTCATTATTTACCTCCAAACAATTAATCTATATTAATTTAGAGACTAACAATTTAGAAAAGTTTTTGTCAACGAAAATTTCAGTGATTTTTTTCCCAATTTTTTCGCTAAGGCTGGCTAAGTTTCAATCCACGCGCCCGCACGGGGCGCGACCCAACGTCGAAACGAACTACGCAAAAATGAACTGGGTTTCAATCCACGCGCCCGCACGGGGCGCGACCTTAGGCCGTTGGTTTGACGATACGATATTTCATCCGTTTCAATCCACGCGCCCGCACGGGGCGCGACCAATATGGGTCACGCTGTTTTACTAGGTTTAGTCGTTTCAATCCACGCGCCCGCACGGGGCGCGACCATAACGGTTTAACCGGTTGGGAAGCGATCCGTCACTTTCTTTTAGAAAGGGGTGCATAATCTCTTCCTGTTTTCTTTTCTGCCAGGCAACAAGCACTTCTTTTCTTGTATCGTCATTCATCAAAACCGCGCCTGATTCCGATTTACTAAAACCTTTTGTATTGATCTGTTCCCGGTTAATCAGTGACAAAACAAGCCTGTCGGCGATAAATGGCCGGAATTCCTCCATCATATCCAGCGCAAGGCTGGGCCTTCCGGGCCTGTCCCGGTGAAGGAAACCGACATAAGAATCCAGTCCAACAGCTTCCAGCGCGGAACGCACATCGTGCATTAAAAGCGTATAGAGGAATGAAAGCAGACAATTGACCTTATCCATCGGCGGCCGGCGATTTCTGTTAATAAAGCGGAAAGATTCTTTCTGGGCAAGAATCAGATTGTCAAAAACGGAAAAATATGATCCCGCGCAGTCCCCCTCAATACCGCGGAGGGTATCCAGGTCATAAGTTTTTTCTTTCAACTTGCCAATCGCCTGAAAGAGCTGTTCGGAGGCACAGGCAAGTTTTTCGCTTTCGATCCGGCCTTCGTGGTCCCTGAGCGCGCGCTGAAGCACGGAGCGGCAGTTGGCTATTTTACCGATCAAGATATTCCTGGCAATCTGTGACGAGCGATCCGGGGCATCAGCCCAGCGGTATTGTTCGCGCCGGAGAAGAACATTGCCGGAAGTCCGGCCGTTAATGCTGGCCAGAAATTTCCCGTATTCATTGATGTAAGTGATGGAAACACTGTTTTCTGCGCAAAAACCCATTAACGGCGGGCTGATCAAAACCTGGCCGAAGCAGACGATTCCCCCGATCGTATGAACGGGCAGCTGAAGCTTAGTCTCATGCTCCACGCTTACGACAATGGTTTCTCCTTCCTTGGAAAGATAGGCGCCCTGGGTAGTGATAAAAAGCGTATTGAGATATTTTTTCATTTTTCTTCCGTGGCCCGAAAAATATAATTTTTTACCGTATTCGGATTTCCACCGGAAGTTTCCGGCAGACAAAGTTCTTTTAACGAACAGGTATCGCATTTTTCTTCATACAGCGCGATCGGTGTTTTTTCCGCTTTAATGAATTCATGCAAAGCTTGTGAAATTTCTTCAGTCTCCTTGCGCAGTTCTTCGGTAAATTCAACATCCAGCCGGCGCCGTGTTTTTCCATAGAACAACGCGCCTGAAGGGATCTGCGTATTCATCATTTCTTCCAGACAGATCGCCTGAGCGCAGAGCTGCGCTTTGTCGCAATTATTTGTTTTAGGCTTGCCCCGTTTATACTCTACCGGAAAGGGAACCCAAAGATTGTTGCGCACATCCTTGCGGTTTTCCCTGCCCAACTCATGCACATTTTCGTGCATCACCCGGCCCTCGGCGGTAAAGCGGTTCTCCACCCACGACTGCTCGATATGAATGAGGGCGCACTGCCGCCGGCAAAAGACAAAATGCTGCAGAGCGGAAATATATAGCAAGTCGTTTTCAGAATACATTAAGCTAATTCCTAATTTTTTTCTGCGACTCTTTTTCCTGCAAATAATTATGCCCGGAAACAATCGGCCTTTTCAGCCGTTTTTCCAAAGCCTTCCGGGCGTCACCGGCAATTTTTCCACCGGCGCCGGCATCTTTCATCAACTTGCTTACCCCGCGCGAGTCCTCATTACGATGAATCTCCGTAGTAGAGCGCTCTCCCAACATCGTAAAGATCAATTCAAAATCATCCATATGATCGCGCAGGTTTTCCCGCTGAAGCCCTTTAAGCTCTTTATACTGGGAAGGAGTGATGCCAAAAGCCGCTTTGGATATTTCCGCGGTCAGAATCTCAAAATCTTTATCTTCTTCCGCCCCACGGTTCTGCCATTCATCAGTAAGTTCGGCGCGGATAGCGATACCCCGCAGACGCTTTTCAATCCAATCCTCGCTGTATCCCTTGAGCTTGTAAAGCATGCGGGTTCTTTTTGTGGCCAGCTCCGGATTTTCTATCTCCTGAACGCGCTCATAACCCACTTTAGCCAGCCAACGTTTAAACGGCTCGGCTTTGGGGGAAGGAATGGATTGGATAAGGCGGAAGATCCCCTCAGTATCAGCGCAATCGGTTTCGTATTGTTTCCCATCGGCAGCAGGCAATTTCAGTCCGTGACAAAATGTCACGACCTCGCTTCCTTCCTCTTTTAACCGCTGTTTTAATTTTCGCCAATAGGCGCCGGCATCTGCGCTGTCGGTAAGCGCTTCAACAACATCTACCACCGAAAACCACCATTCGTTGTTATGCAAAGCTTTCCTGATTTTTTTACCTTTAAAAATGGCAATTTTTGCGTCTGTTTGCATAAAAATCACTCCTTTCTTCCAAGACGATTGAAATGTATCATGCACTGCCGGAAACAGAAAATGATATGTTGCAGGCTGGATATTGAGAGCAAGTCGTCTTTGGAAAACATTATATACGGACATTAGTTCACAAAGATAGCCCCATCTAATAGAGGTTTGTACTCCAAACCCGGTGTTTTCTGATCGTCAACTTTAATATCATAATCATCAAAACTTTTTGGATCAACGACATCTTTTTTAACCTCTACTTTTAATGACCGGTGAACCTGTGCAGATGAGTATTGGCCATGCGGACAATTGTGCTTCCACCAGACAACTTTCAATATCTCCATGCTTCCGTCAGGCCGTGCAGACGATGCATCATTTTGGAACATACTTTGCAATGCCTTCTTAATTGATTCTGCATCACTATCACTAAACCCAGTTTTACTGGCAAGCTGAGTGTTCATGGTTCCAAAAAATACATATACGCCATGATCAACACGGTGTTTCATCCCCATAGTATCGGAACCACGCTTACTACCATCTCCTTCTCCACTAACACTCTTTACGATTTGAATACTCTCCACACGATCATTTACGCTAATAACGCTAAATGCTGAATGAATAGAAACAGGACCTCTAATTCCGATGGAAACACCAGACTCTTGAGATTCAGTTTCAACTTCGGAATTTTTCTTAATTTTTTTGCTTTTTTTATCAGCTTTAAAAGCAAACAATTGTCCAAACGCCCTAACATCAATCCATTCTGCGCATGCCTTTTCACGCAATTTCTTCTCGTCACCCATAACATCAGCGAGTATCTTGTCTGCCCTCTCTTTAAGACTACGGCAATCATCATCCCGATTGTCATCGGATTGCACAAAAATCTTGCATCCCAAATCTTTGAGACGATTTCTGATTTTTCTCTTTATACAAACATCTGAAACCTCTCCGTAACCATCATAATTCACCCGTGGTCTGTTCCCATTAAGCGGATCACCATTAGGATTCGCATTTTTAACACCAAACACTACTGCAAAATCAATTTTGTTTTTCAAAGACTCTGACTTGTTTTCCGACATAAATAATCCTCCTTTTAGATTTTTATTACATTATTCCACTACAACGGCATCCTCTACGCTTTCCGGTTCGTCCTTCTTTGGTTTCAAATTTTCTCTCTGGCAATGATATCCCAACAAAAATTCACCGCTCAATGGTTTATCACTTATAAAATCTTCTGGTGGGTCGAACTTATTCATAACCGCATCAATAACATCAGTGTATTTCTTTGCTCTACCGCCCAGTCTCGCTTTATAGGATGCTAAAGAAAGTTCTATAATTTTCCATGTACTACAAGGACGATCGGAAAAACGCTGCATCAATCTCGCGGAGTTCGTGTCACGCTTTTTTTCAGAAATAAACAACGCGAATTTCTCCATGCAGTCCGCAGCGGCAAGCAATCTCCCATACAAATAATCTCTTGTTTTACGCTCATGTTCTAACGACATAATGTAATCCTCCTTTTCGCAATATTTTTTGTATAATGCACAAGCAATACTTAGAGTTTTGTTCCACTTCCATTCATCCATGGCCAAGCGTTTACAAGCCGTTCTAACAGCTGACTCCACAATATCTCTGGGAAGCGGACGGCCTTCTATAATGCACGGCAGAAGACGTTCAACGGTAGTCTTCTTTAATTTATCATCAGATTTGCTTCCGTAGGCTGCCTCAGCTATATCCTTTGGCGCAGGCGCACCGACAAACCGGATATACTTTTCTTCAACGAAATGGTAATCGTGAATCCATGCGCAGGATTCATGCCAGTGGTCTAAACGATCAAGAAAATCTGAACCTGTCAATTCACGGTAATATGTTATTGCCATGCGGCCTGGTGTCGCAGAATCAAGCCCCATGACAACAATAGAATCAGTTGTGCCCAAATCTGCTTTGTATCCCGCGATTTTTTTCTTCAATTTTAACGCGAGGTACTGAGCAGTAGCAGCAACTTCCTTTTCATCACTAACCAATTCACAAACACCCAACATGTCAAAAGAATCATCCATTGGCTTTGGTATCTGCTTTCCTACAGTTGACCAAGCTACGATAGTTAATTTCGGTTTTTTATTAATACCTTTCCCTTCAAAAAAAACATTGCCCTGCCGGCTGATAAGCCATCGCAACGCACTGTGAGATTTTTGAGTCACTTCAAAACCAATAGCACAAACCTGTTCAGCCTCTGTGAACCGCCCGCGAAAAGTAAACCCTGACAAATCATTGGAAGAAATCAGCTTCGCCTTATCTCCATCATTTCTTAACTTAGCTGGATGCTGATCGGCAGGAAATTGTTTTTCGCCTGTCACATAACAAAGTATTTTATTCTGTTTTGTTCCTGAATAAAACTTAATCCAGCTATCCCGCAATGTTTTGTCTTCCCATGCTTTCGAACAAACATCATTTGGTATTTCAACTTCCCAGCGGATAAAAGCATCCGCCTGCCAATTTTCAAATTTACCATTTTTTTTGTTTTCTCTTCCCGGAAGCAAATCAAAAATGTCTTTTACCTCACCGTCCTTCTTTTCCGCCCGTTTTTTTAGCAATATTCCATCAGCATCAACATGCAATATTTTATGATCAATTAAATCCTTGATGACACCGCCTTTTTGAACATATTTAAAAACAGCCGTAGCCTTCCGATGTGCATGCTCAGGTTTACACCAATCAGACAAAAGGTTACTGTAAGCTTTATTATTTTTCTCAAGTAGTTTTCCATAGATTTTATCTTTTTTCTTTTCCCATGATTTATCTATATGTAGCTCATGGACATTATTCAGTACATTAAAACTTGATTGAATTATTCCAGCGTTATCAATATAACCGCTCTTGTGCAGCCCTTCAATCAAATACTTCAACTCATCTTTCTTTCCAAATGTTTTAAAATCATCTTCAGCAATCATGGCAAAGTAATACGAATCCTCGCCAGTAAATTTCTTAAAATCGGCCGCAATATATTGCAATTTATCGCACAAAGGATGAGGGGCTTCGCCCCTGGTGCGTCCACCGGACGCTTCGGTACAGGGGATAATGGTTCTCGCCTGTTCTCTTGGAACGAGCCGTGCGCGTTGGAAATTACCTTTCTCATCAATGATAATTTCAATCTGAGCTTTTTGCGTTGTGTGGCATATCGGCAGAAGCGGTACTTTACTATCATCCTCTATTTTACCAATCATTGCGCGGCAGTTTTCATAAGTCTCATACAATCTGTGGATCCAACTCATTGCGCCACCTCCGACTCAACATAACTTTCAAGCAACCCCTCTTCTTTTAATCCGCTTGTTTGCATAGTCTGGGCTTTCATCGGCCTTACAAATTTTCTAATCGTGCATTCCCCTGGATACGGAAACTTAACTACACCATCTATCATTTTGATGTTTTTCCAAAATCTCGCATAAAGCTCGTCTTTACCCGATTCATCAGGGTAATCAAAACCATGAAACATCAAATCAAAAGCCAACTCACCATAACCATCATAATCACCTTTACCCTCGCCGAATTTGCATGGTTCTACATATCCTTGACATTCCCGGGCACCTAAAAAAATATCCCTCCTACCGCCTTTTTCTATCATGCGCCGTGCAACAAAAAAATGTTTATTCTCGTTTCTATCTTTTTCCAAATCAGGACGATGTAAGTTCCACTCAAAATGCGCCTGTACCTGGTATTCCACATCAGCAAGATAAGTATAAATAGCAAGAGAATTGCCGCCGTTAAAATCAAGCGGTTTTGTGCTTCTGGTCTGAGTGCGTATGCGGCTAACAACTCTGATCTTATCAATAATCCAAACAATAGTCGGTTTCCAGTATACAGAACTAATGATTCCTTTCAATGCCTCATAAGTGGGAATATGATAAGAACATTTTTCTCCGCCAATTTTTGTAAGCGGGTCGGTAAAAAGTGCATACTTGCCTGATACTTTGAACTCTGCTTTGTTTTCTTTTTCCATAAGAACCTTCCTTTTGATCAGCGGTTTAGTAACCCCATCTCGTTTACCGGTTTTTCACTTATCCCAAAGTCATCGCTGTAATAACGCTCGTCAAGATATAAAATCCCTGACCCTTTTTGAACTTCACAAACAGCACAACCCAATTTCTTTAAATCATTTTCAAATAAATTTACAGAATATCGTTGTGCCTCCTTTATAAGAAGGTATTGTTTCTCAATATCGAACGCGGAACAAAGTTTGTTGATTATTTCCCGTCCCATTTGTCCGTAAGGCACAACAATACCACGCGCGGGCGAATCAATTACATTAAAAGTTTTTGCTGCCGCCATAAACGAGTATCTTAAAGGGATTGCTGGAAATACTTTATTGATACGCTTATACTCTCCAATAGAAGTCGTATTTGTGGAAAGCAAAATGAACAAATTGTCATTTCTTTTTACAACTGACTTACTGCTGACGGGATAATTCATGTCATTTGTTCTGTCATAAAAATAATACTGATAATAACATTCTATTGCTTTGTGTCCTAGAATATCTCTATCAAAAATATCGGGGTTCTTTTTATATTCGCCAAGAACGCGTTCGGCCTTTTCTCTCCCGATCCTAATTTCTTTTATTTCATCAATATTTTCGTTTACCGGATTTATTATTGTAACTCTGCCAGGTTCACCTCGTTCATTATGTCTGTTGCACCGGCCAGCGGCTTGCGCCATAGAATCAAGACCGGCCAGCGAACGAATGACCGCTCCAAAATCAATATCAACACCCGCCTCAATAAGCTGAGTGCTTACGCAAATAATCGGCTCTTTATTCGGTTCGTTATTCTTTAAATTTTCTAAACCTGCTGTTATTTCTCTCAATTTCTCCGTACGATGCGCCGGACACATATAAGTGCTTAAATGATATACTTTTGCTTGCATATCGTTATTGCATTGCTGATAAATTTCTCTTGCCGCTTTCTTTGTGTTCACTATTACTAAAACACTGCCTGCTATTTTTAGTTCTTGGGCAATCAATATTTTTATATCGGTTAAGTTCCATTTCTCAACTCTACATCGATCAATAACTTTAACACGTTTTAAATCCTTGAATAGTTTTTGAATGTCTGGTATTATCTGTTGATTAGGAGCAATCGTCAAAGCCCTGGATTCCGGCTTTATTTGATTTAAAAGCGGTTGGGTAGCCGTACAAAGCACAACTGTTGAGCCGCAGTTATGAACTAAAAATCTGATCGCCAAGTTAAACATTTGAACGCATTTAATAGGAAGAGATTGGACTTCATCAAATATTATCACTGCATCTGCCAGCTGGTGCATACGGCGCGCAGTCTGCGTTCCTGAACCGAACAAGGCATCCAAAACCTGTACAACAGTCGTAAAGACTACTGGGGCATCCCAATCTTCGGCAAGTACTTTTTGTTGTACAGTTTCTTCATCGGGAGTTAGGTTTGAATGATGTTCCAGAACAACCCGCCCAGCGTATTTTCCGGTCTCATCTTTATCTTCAAGAATCTGCCTAACTTCATCGGCATTCTGGTCTATTATGGTTGTGTAGGGCAAAACATACATTATCCTGTCCATCCCATGCGCTTGGGCGTGATGCAACGCAAAACGCAGGCTGGACAGTGTTTTTCCTCCGCCAGTCGGGACGGTTAATTGATACAGACCTTTCGGTTTATCGGCAAATTCACGGCAGTGGTCTGATACATTCTGCCGCAATTTGTCAATTGTATTTTTTTTGCCCTTAAAGCTTCGTAATTTCACTCTGAATCGTTTAATCAATTCGCTCCAAGAAATATAGTTACCGTTATTTCTGATTTTTGCTGTTGCCGGATAATCAAAATCAGCTGTACTTAATCGGTCAGCATCTATTAGACAACTATAAAGAAACCGTACCATCAAACCATATTTGAACATCAATGTTTCTTTTGAATCCCTGTTTTTTTCACACAAATTATTAAGCTGATCTTTTAAAGTTTTGGTAATATCCTTTGATTGTAATGCTTGTTCTATTCTCTTGCGTTGCGCATCATCAATCTTCGAATATATTTCATCAAAATGAGTTTTGTCCGTCGGTTTTGACATTCTTTTTGAATACACATCGGTACCATCAGGTGCGATACAATTAATTAGCCCTGAATGGTGAGACGCAATGCACAATGATAATAACTGTTTGGCAAAAACAGTCTCGTTCCCTTTATCTAAAAGGTGCCGCGCAATTATTTGTGCCCCAGCACTGGAATGGTCAATTTTACCTTTCATCCCTGATGTATCAACATAATCGTCTTCATCAGAATTGATCAAACCTGTTGCCGATTGAATATATCTCTGAAATTCCTCGCTTGCTTTTCCGATATCATGTAAAAGGCCTATCAATTCTCCCTGTTCTTTTAATCCAATCTTCGCAGCAAATTTACCTGTTTTATCAGATACTTCCTCCAGATGACATTCAAGGGTTTGTATTGAACCATTTTTTCCGCGATGAGCAATACATTTCTGTAGATTATTCATTTCTTAACCTGCTCCTTGATAAGAATGCCCTTTCGGCAACGCCTTGTAAATGGTCAGAAAGTTTATGAGCGGGCGCCCATGAACCATGGCATTTTGTTTTACATGAGCAATCTTTTGGGGCATTTACAACCTCTCCCTGAAATTGGACATTATCCTGTAATTGTATATATTATTTTAGATTATTTTAAATTTAGAGTCAATATGGATGGCCAGCCAAAAAACCGAAACGTAAAACAGCAAAATATTTTTGTACCCGAAAGGTGCGAGCATACCCGAGATGGTATAGTGCGGAACGGTCGCGACCGTTCCGTACAAAGTCAAAAATATGAAGAGGTTTTTTGTCAAATTTTCCAAGCAACCACTATTCTCAGATTAAGAAACTATTCATTGGTAAATCCCGGCAATAGCTATCATCTTTTCAGAGTAAATTTAAGAAAATCCTTAATCTCGATCTCTTGCCAGCCATGAGGAATGGTTTGCGTCAGATTATAATCCCAGCTCCTTACAAATACCCAGCCATCTTATCGTTCGTTCATCAGGCCGATCTTATTCTTAAAAGCGGTGTAACTGTCGGGGAGAAATTCTTTATTGGAAACGAAATGCTGAAATTTGATTTTATCGAAAACAAGCACATCTCCCGCTTCTGCAAAAAAATGCTTCTTAATGCTTTTGTTTTTCAAGAGAAGCTTGATTAAGTCCGCATCCATCCCCAGAGCAAGCTCAATGATTTTATTCTTTAGCAGCTTCCCTTCAACAACAAGCCGTTCATCTTTGGCCAGCAGTTCGGTTAATTCGTTAAGCAAATTCTGCATTCAACACCTCTTTCTATTTAATTTCTTAATTGAAGGAAGACTCCCGATTTTCTGGCTACTTTATGCAATAATATAAAGCATTTTATTAGTTAAATATTGTCAAGTCAATCGGAAGTATTTAATCTAGCTGTTTTCTCTTTTTCTCACCAAGAAAATTATCGCTGGACACCACAGTTTTTCCTGATTGCGGTTCAATATTGACCACGAACGACCTCATTCCAGTTGCTCATCATTCATCAAGCATTAATTTTTTTGGAGAATTTTTAAGTTTTTTTAACTGTTTTCGCTCAACATCACTGATACTTTTGTCTGGAGTGGGCAAATCTTCCGGCATTGTGCCGCCCACTCGTTCAATCGTGCCTCGAACCTCTTTCCCAACGATAAAATGTATTTCATTAGCAGCATCAGCAGTTGCTGTTGTATCTTTTTTTAATTTTTCTTCAGTCTGAGATATTCTAAATAAATTTGCAATTAACTCTGTACTGCTCATAAAGTCAAGAACCCGGTCGTTTTTCCTTATCCCCTTTTTTTTATGAATATCCTCGACCTTCATTCCGCCATACAACCCCATATAACCAGCATTCTGAAAAGCGGCATATTCCTCATCGCTCATAACACCCGCATTGTGAGCGGCCTCGGCAAGCATCTGGTTCCATTGCTTAATATCGCCCCTTATTACCAAACGCTTGTTATCCTCATCAAGTTGATTAAAGTAATCGGCTACTTCCTGCCGCCTGGTTTGAATGGCAAAATAGGTTTGCCCCAATGCAATAACTTCTTTTCGTGGGTCTCCATTTTGAACAATTAAATAACAGGCATACCGAGTGAGTCTAAAATCAACAACTTCTTTAGTAGCAGTTTTAGGCATATTTATCGTTTTGCTGACCTCAGCAAAATGATCCAGAACCGCATACCCGCTGTTTTTGCAAGCAAGCATTGCCCTTTCCAAAACTTTCACGAAATTACGCCATTGCACATATTCAAGTACCATGGCCAGCTCACGGGCATACCAAAATTCATGGCCATCCTCCGAAAGATGCTTTATCTCTTCAAATGATTTATATTCTTTTGCTATTAAATGACTCATTGTTTACCCTCCCAAATATCCGTAGTCCTGAAAATTAGCATAATTAATTACACCGGCTTCTTTGGCCGCTTGAGCTAACTGTTTATTATGCGTTTTCATTTCATTGCGCAGATGTACGCGCTTATTATCTTCGATTAGCTGTTGGTGAACTTCCTGTTTCCGTGTTTGAATTGCGAAGTAAGTTTGAGCTATTGCTATCTCTTCTTTACGAGGATCTCCGTTTTGCGCAATCAGGTAACAGGCATACCGGGAAAGACGATAGTTATCTACAGGCCGCTGAGTTTCTTTGGGGGTCCCGGTAGCGATAGTTATCATATCGCTCACGCCAGCGAAATGATCATCAATCTTTTGCCCGCTGTTTTTGCAAGATTCTTTAGCTCTTTCTATCGCCGGCAGAAATTTACCATATTCGGTATATCCTAATAATGTACAGAGAGCTCTGGCGCTCCAGTACTCTTGGCCATACTCGTTAACTTTCTTGATCTGTTCAAAAATATTATTCGACATACCCCCTCCTATCAATTTTTGTATTTTTTTCCCTTTTTGCTGTCTAATAATTTTGGCACACCCGGCAATCCTACAATCCTTTTATCACTGAAACGACAATCCCCTGGATTTGAAAATCTTGGGTCAAAATAATCGGTTTGTGGTTCTTGTTTGAGGAACGGGGTTTCAAGATAATTGCGCCTTCCGACTTGATGAATTCTTTTATTGTTGATTCTCCATCAATTAAAGCAACAACTAAGTCCCCGTTGTTTGCCGTATTCTGCTGTCTGACCAAAACCAAATCGCCGTCATTGATTCCTTTTTCATTCATGGAATCACCTTTGGTTTTTAACAAAAAATATTTGTGCGGCAGACGGGCTAACTTAATCGAAACAGGGATCATTCCTTCGATATTTTCTTCGGCCAGCAAAGGCCGGCCGCAGGCTATCCGCCCGAGCAAAGGAACGCTTATTGTTTGGGCCTGGCCGTTATTCTCTTCCGAGTAATTTAACATCCGTATTCTTCCATTAGAAGTTTTCTTTAATATTTTTTTCTTAATTAGTTGATTAACCAACAAAGTAACTGACCGCGGAGATTTGTAGCCCAAAGCCGCCATAAGTTTACGGTAGGTCGGCATTTCGCCCTCGTGAACAAGAAAGTTTCGAATATGTTTAATCGTATCAATTTCTTTTTTGGTTAACATTATACTAAATTATACAAAATATAATACAGGCGTGTCAACGCAAATTTGCAGCAGGGTTTTCTTCAGTGGAAAAGTAGATGTTGTCGATGTTTAGTTCGCCTTTAAGGGAAGTAACGAAATTTTTTTCGAAATCTATGGTTAGCTCGGTGAGGTTGTCGAATCGGGTGATGCCGGCAAACTGATTTAAGGGGATAATAATTTTTTTCCAGCGCCTGGTTATTTCCTTGATTTCATAAACCCCGATTTGATCCTGATTTTTTAGCTCAATCTTTAATTGTGTAGTGAACTTGGTTTTGGGATTGCCTTTAACAGACAAAACAAGCCAGCGATAGCCACGCGCGTCCAAACCGTTTAATTTTGTCCAGTAACCGTTGGCCGACGGACGCAAACTATCCACCGTATAACTTAACTGTAAAGAATATCCTTGCCGGCCTACTTTATCCTTCCTGTCAAACGATACCACACAGTCGCTGTCCATCGCTTCAGGCTTGTCCACCCAAACCCCGCGTTCACCGCCTAAATTATTGGTTCCTGCGGGACCGTTATTGAAGTCGTCCACAATTAAAATTTCTGCCGGCAACGGTTCAGTTTTTTTGCCCAAACAAAAAACTGTCCCAGCGGAGTGCAAAAAAATGAGGAAAAATAAACTTAGGGGACGTTGTTTCCTACATTGCATAAATTTTAAAAGGAACAGGGATGACTGCCGCCAAGTTAGTCCAAGCTTCGCTCGGAACTTTACCTATCTGTGACGTTTTTTTCCCTCTTTATAAAGAGGGGTAGGGGAGATTTTGTCAATATTTTAAAATCCCCCTCAGTCCCCCTCAAAAGGGGGAACACACAAAGGAACGGTCGCGACCGTTCCCTACAACACATTTCAAAGGAGAAACACTTCAACAACATTGGAATTACTATACATTATCTTAAAACTGTAACCGAAGTTCTTTTGTTCCGGCGGGAGCCGTAAAAGAGATGAGGAAATTTTGCCCTTGACGTTTAAAACTAACGGGTTGTCCGTCAACTTTTACTTTTTTTGGCAAGCGGGTGGAGTTGAAACTGATCTCCGCCCATGTGGGAAGAGTGGTCTGGCGCAGATGGAGGATTAATTCTTTCGGCTTTTTCTGGAAAGATAAAATTTCCAGGGTAGAGTAATTGATCCGATACTCTTCATCCAATTTTAAATTTATCGGCAACAGATAGCCGCGATTTGGTTCTAAAACTATTTTTTTCTTGCCGGGCAGGCGATAAACCGTTTTTGAACCGTCCAGGGAAAACGACACTTTTACTTCCTTGCTCACCTGGTGATAATTAAACAGGAAAAGGAAAGCAAAATCTTCTCCGCTGCGCAAGACGGCCTGAATGTCCGCCGGCTGGACAGTAATTTTGGGTTGGAGCCCCAATTTTGCCGCCCAAGATTTAACCAAATCGACCTGATAATCATAAATATGGGACAACCCAAACCCTAAGAACATTAATTTACCTTTGCCAATTTTTTTCATCATCGCGCAGGAATGACCGCTGGAACTCTCGGCTAGCACCTGGGACTCCGGACTATGAAAAACAGAGATATCCCCGGAAACATAGCAATCTTTGACCGGGCCTTTATCTTTTAATTGGACAGTCGCGCCGGCAATTTTTTCTAATTTATTGAAAGAAAATTCTTCGGCCAGATAGGTCTCTTTTTCCCCGGTCAAATCCTTTACCGGCAGCTCCGGATTCAGGATTAAAATCCCGCCGGCTTTAACATAGTCGGTCAATTTTTTTTGAGTTACGCGGTCCATAAACTCCAGCGAGAAAACCCACAACCGGGGATATTCCAACAGTTTATTTAAGGAAGCTCTTTGGATATCGACCATCGAAAAATTTAAGCCGGCCAACTGCAGAAGACGGGCTATCCCGTCAAAGAAAAGACCGTTCCTTTTTGCCTCCAACAGCTCCACCCATTTACCATGTAAAAATTCGCTGGTAAAATAGGGCAGATAAAAACCGAGAGCGGTATCGGAAAATTTCTTGGTTTGGGCAAGTTTTTGCCCGTAGGTTTTGATTAACCGGCCGAATTCCTGAATCGGACGGAAATGGTCCCGCTCCTCACCGGTGGAAGAAACCGGCGCCTGCCATTCATGATAACGGCCAAAGGCTGCCAACTCCGGCAGATTTACCCCGCCGGAAAACATATAACCGTTCAATCCGTTCAGTCCGTGAGCGGTCGAGGTCTTTAAATTTAGTTCCACATCGCTGGGGTAAAGACGAGGACGGTCGCGCATAATTCCAAACTGCAGTTCAGCGCAAAAAACGGGCAGTTCCACATATTGATCGGTATCTCCCGCTTCCTGAGAAATTAGCGCATCGTTAAAATTCTTGTGATTTAATTTTATCGGGTAAAAATCTGCGGGCGGGCTTAACTGGCTGGTCATTCTCACCGCCTCGGTGGTAATGGAAATATCATGAAAATTTTCGTAATCCAGCCGGCGCATCTGATAGGCCCCCCCCATCACTACCGGACCGACATAATCAGGGAAATTGCGGTAAAACGAGGTGGTCATCGGGCTGTAAACACCGCGGCCGCGCACATCGAAATCGTAAAACTGCGGAATATTGGCAATCAAAGGCAGAGTAATTTCTTTCTCCTTAACCAGCCGGGTTAAAGAGGCGAAGTAAGAAGCATAATAATTGCGATAAAACAACGCCCAGTCGAAAAACATCTGGAAATTTTTGCCGGTAGTTTCTTCCCGCGGTTGAATTAGCTGATCAAAATTAGCATGACTGGTCTTCCAGGCCTGATTAAGAAAATCTATTTTTTGATATTTATCTTTGAGGAACTGCCGATAAAGTTTGTCGGTGTTTGGGTTGTAATCACCGCATTTGTTGACCCAGGCCACCATCCCGATTTCGTTACAGAGCTGAAGCAGGATCATCCGCCCACCGGCGCTCAGTTGGTTTTCTTGAATAATCGGCAGGACTTTTCTGTACCATTTTTCAACATATTCATGAAAAACAGGATGCAGGTAAGATAAAATAGTCACATGCGGCAGATTAATAATCCCGCTTCCCGCAGAATAAATTTCCGGATGTTTTTTTAACAGCCAGGCCGGCAAACCTTCGTTAACCAATTCGGCGTTGGAAATCGGACCGACCCGCGGAATAAAATACAAACCCATCTCTTCCACCAACTGAAGAAATTTTTTTAAATTGCGCTGGGGATGGGTTTGACCGGAAAAATCAAATTTCCCTTCCTCCGGTTCATGCCAGATCCAGGGGATATAAGAACTAACCGTATTCAGGCCGGCTTTTTTTGCTTTCTGCAGATGCAGCCGCCATTTATCCGGCGCAATCCGAAAATAATGGATCTCCCCGGAATAAATAAAAAAAGGATGACCATTCAAAACAAACTTGCCTGCTTCCAGCGCCATGTTCATTTTTTTATTCTTTTAATCCCGTGGTGGCGATGCCCTTGATGATAAATTTCTGGGCGAAAATAAAAATTAACAAAATCGGCGCTACAACAACTACCGCGCCGGCCATTAACAGCCCAAACTCTGTGGGGAACTGTCCGTTAAGGTTAGCCAGAGCCACCGGCAAGGTATACATATCCTCGGTAATCATCACAATCAACGGCCAGAGAAAATCGTTCCAGGCGCCCATAAAAGAAAAGATTCCCAGGGTGGCCAGCACCGGTTTGCATAAAGGCAGCATTATATTCCAGTAAATTCTAAACTCCGAACAACCGTCAATCCGGGCGGACTCGATGAGGTCGTTGGGGATACTGATCATAAACTGGCGAATCAGAAAAATGCCGAAGACGCTGACCGCGCCGGTGGCAATCAAGCCAAAATAGGTGTTCAGTAAACCGAACTTTTTCAGCAATAAAAATATCGGCATCATCGTCACTTGTCCGGGGATCATCATCGAAGCTAGAAGAAAAGTAAAAATCTTTTCCCGGCCGGGAAATTTATATTTGGCGAAGGCAAAACCGGCCATTGAACTTAAAAACAAATTAATCACTGTGGCCGAAATCGCCACAATCAGACTATTTTTTAAATGCAGGAAAAACTTGATCTCAGAAAAAAGCTTTTGGTAATGGGCAAAAGTAGGATGCTTGGGCAGCCATTCGGGAGGGTAGGCAAAGATACCCCCGCTGGATTTAAAAGAAGTCAAAAACATCCAAACAAAGGGCGCTAAAGTAACCGCGATCCCTAAAATCAGGAAGAGATAAATAAGGCTATTTCGGATTATCGTATATAAACGGTAACGGGTCATAAAATATCAAAGTTCAAATATCAAAATTAAAAAGACCAACAGCCATCGAATTTGGAAATGCATCTCACTTTTCTTTCTGTAGTCTATCTTCTTAGTACTTAATATTAATTATATATTTTGCCTTTAAATTTTGATCTTTGATTTTTGATCTTTGATATCTTAGTCTTCTCCGGAATATTTTGGCCGTAGCCATAATTGGATCATCGTGAAACTGAAAATTAAGCCGAACAAAACATAAGCGATCGCTGAGGCATAACCTAAATTGAAAAATTTAAAACCCTGGTTATACATATAATAAACGATGGAAATAGTGCTGTTTAACGGACCGCCTTTGGTCATCACATACGACTCGCCGAAAAATTGAAAAAACCCGATAGTAGTCATAATTGTGACAAATAGTATTGTATGGCGCAACCCCGGCAAGGTGATGTAACGGAAACATTTCCACCAGTTGGCTCCGTCAATCCGGGCGGATTCATATAAAGTCTCGGGGATCGTCTGCAATCCGGCGATAAAAATAATCATATTGTAACCGAACCCTTTCCAGACGGACATCAAAATTAAGGAAGGCATGGCGAACCGGACATCGGACAACCAGTTAACCGGATTAATCCCCACTGTCCGCAGCGCCCAGTTAAACAAGCCATAATCCGGTTGATAAAGCCAGCGCCAAATAACGGCTACAGCCACAACTGTCGTCACGACCGGAGCAAAAAACGAAGCCCGAAAAAAAGTTTTATATTTTATGAATTTTTCGTTCAGAATTACCGCCATAAACAAAGATACAACCATGCTTAAAGGCGCGCCCACAAAGACAAAATAGGCGGTGTTTAAAAGCGATTGCAAAAATATCTGATCTTGAAAGAGCTTCAGATAATTTTTTATCCCGATAAAATGCACATCGTGCATACTGGTTATTTTGTAATCGGTAAGACTCATCAGGAAAGATTGAACGATCGGAAAAAACAAAAAGACAGCTAAAATTATCAAGGCTGGAGCGATAAATAAATATCCAATATAATAAGCTTTAATAAACCGCGCAATTTTTGAGATCACTTTAGTCCTTCATACAGCAGGTTTAAGGTTTAAGTTAGTCCGAGCTTCGCTCGGAACTTTACCTATCTGTGACGTTTTTTTCCCTCTTTAAAAAGAGGGGTAGGGGAGATTTGATCAATATTTTAAAATCCCCCTTCATCCCCCTTTCAAAAGGGGGAACAGTTCTATTTTATTTTTTCTCATTTTTAAAATACTCCGGGATTATTTCCCGAAGATCTTCGTCAAAAGCTTTTAAACCTGCATCGATAGTTTTTTTATTCAAAATCATCTGCTCCATCCGGTTTTGCAAAGCATCGGCAATCTGTTCCCATTCCGGCAAAGCGGGAGGACTTTTGGTGAATTTCATCTGTTCTTCAAAAACCTTGATGTTTGGCTGGGATTGAATATAAGGATCTTTCCAGGCCAACTTTAAAGACGGGAGATCGGTAGTGTTTTTATACCACTCCACTTGCGCCTCCGGCCGGCTTAAATATTCAATAAACTTCCAGGCCGCAGCTTTATGCTTACTGCCTTTAAAAACAACCAAATTACAGCCGCCGACAAACGAAGTGGGAGCAAGTTTTTTGGGCAGCATGGCCACATCCCACTTATCGTTGAGTTCGGGTAATCCCTTTCTTAACTGCTCGATCGTCCAGGGTCCCGAAATAAACATCGGATAATACCCCGTAGAGAAAGCATGGTAAAGATCAACATCGGCCGATTCTTTAGTCGGGGCTAACTTTTCATCAAAAAAGCTCTTATAATAAACAACCGCTTCCTTAAATTTCGGATCCAGCGGGGCCAGAAGTTCACCGCCGTTCTGCCAAATAAACAAAGAAACCGATCCCCAATCCTTTATCGGCAAAGCGATGCTAAATTTTTTCTCTTTTCCCCGGTCTTTGACCAGGGCCTGACAAAGCTCTTTAAATTCTTCCCAGGTTGCCGGAGGCTTTTCATAACCCGCCTTTTTTAAAATATCTTTCCGGTAGAAGAGCACCCGCGTATCCACATACCAGGGCACACCATACAACTTATCTTTGATTAAACAGGTATTCCAGGACCCCGAAAAAAATTTATCCGCCTGAATAATTTTAGATTGTTTGGCCAAATCATCCAGTTGAGAGAGCGCATCCATCGCCTTAAATTCCGCCATCCAGGTTGTGCCCAGCTGGGCAAGATCCGGCGGTATCCCGCCCACTACCGCAATAACCAACTTTTCATGCGCGGCCTCCCATGGAATAGCTTGGGTTTTTACCCTGATTCCAGGATTTTCTTTTTCAAACTTTCTGGCCACCGCGGCGATTTTCATCCCTTCGGCGCCCATCGCCCATATCGTTATTTCTTCAGCCAACAAAGCCTTAGCGGACAAAAACGACATCAACAGACCAACTAACAAAAGTTTTCCTTTAGACATCCATCTCCTCCTATTGTTGTAGGGAACGCATATATGCGTTCCCTGCCTATTCGAAGATCGGTTATCTCAAAAAACAACAATTACCGGCCCAGAAGAGCCTTATTTAAGCCTGGAATCCTGATTTTAGTTATAGTTTGCCTATTTGTCAAGATTTTTTTCGGCCATTTTAAATCGTCAATTCATGTTCGGATAAATTTAAATAGCTTATTTGGATAGCGGTGGGTTCGGTGACGAAAAAATTAGGATGACGACCCTTCCCAGACAAGGTTGCTTCGCAATGCGGGGTATATTTAAGCATGGTAAAAATGCTGGTTTGCGGCCGGTTGTATTCCATTCTTAAGGCCAGAAAATCTTTTTCGGTCAATTTGTTTTTTCTCGCTTTTTCTTCCAGTTTTTCGTATTTCTCCAACCCGACGATCAAAAACAACGGTTTAAATTTATCCTGCGGGTTCTTGACCATAATGAACTCTTCGTTGTCCGGATGATAATTCAATTTAATTACCGTGATATTCAGTCCGATACAGATTAACTTGTGACCGCCAAACTGCGGCTGGGAAGAATACAACTGATCAACCGCCACCTGACCTTCCTTAACCTTCAAGGTTTTTTTTGTCGGTGTCAGTGTTTTGATTAAATCCCTTTTTTCCAGAAACGATAAAATTTCTGCGGTTATTTTAACCGGTTTCAATTTTAGAATTTTCATTGGTTTCATTCCCAACGAGAACATTTTTATCAAAAGAAGATCGATTTGTCAATACCGCAGAATCTCACTGTAAAAACTTGTAGCTTTTTTTCAAATTTCGGCTATACCTTGTATGGGAGGGAAAAAATTATGGTCCAGGAAAATATTCTTGTCGTTGATGATGAGAAGAGCATCCAGGCAATCTGCAGCAGAATCTTAAAAAGGGAAGGTCATGCGGTTGATTGCGCAAATAACGGTAAAGAAGCCCTGGATTTGCTGCAGGTCAAGCAATACAAACTAATCATTAGCGATCTAAAAATGCCCGAAATGGATGGGCGAGAACTGCTGAAAGCGGTCAAAGAGAAATATCCGCAAATCATTTTTATGTTCATTACTGCTTACGCCACTACCGAAACTGCCGAAGAATTACTTAAGAATGGAGCCAACGAATACCTGTTTAAACCGTTTAACATCGAAGACTTTATCGCCAAAGTTAGAAAATGCCTGTCTTAAAAAGGTAGAGACGCAAAATTTTGCGTCTCTACTATTTATTTTCTTCGAAGGAAAACACCGTAAAGATCGACAACTTGGTTTGTTTGTCTTTCCAGGCCTGCGGGGACAAACCGGCCTTCTGACTGCAGAGTTCGGACAAAAATTCTTCTTTACTCCAACCGGTTTCCTCGAATACTTGGGGAAGAAAAAGACCTGAACGGCCGTTACTGCTCACCATTACCCCGTGTTTTCCCAGCACAATCTGGTCGGGATGCTCGATCGCCTGTAGCGGGGAAAGGGCGGAAATTTCTATCTGAATACCTTTAAGTTCCTCAGTAGTTACCGGCGGAAAACGGGGATCTTCGATAGCCGCGGCAACAGCCATCCGAGCTACCGCCTCCGACAACGGCAGATAAGCCTGGGTGTGCCCGATACAGCCCCTTAATTGGCCGGACTCCCGAAGGGTAACAAAGACAGCTGCCGGTTTTTTTAACTCGGCCGATTTTACTTCCAGTGAAGGCAACCGATGATTTTTTAAAAAATAACTGATCGAATTCCGGGCAAAAGACAACAACTCTTTCTGGGCTTCAACGGACAAACTAAATTCTTCCTTTTTAATTTCTGTTTTACTTTGCGCCGGCTTTCCCGCCCCGCTAACCGAAAAAGCTGCCGCGCCATAACCGACTACCTGACGATCGTCACCGCTTACTTTACCGGAATGGGCATAATTGAGCGCCGTCACCTGGTCAGCCCCTAAAACTTTTGCCGCCGCCATGGTGATCAACACCGCCCCCTCGCCGCAAAGAACACAATCTAAATTAGTTATTCCCAAATCCAGTTGTTGTCTATCCCAGTTATAAAGTTTCTGCGGATCGAATTCTTCAATCATCGACAAAGTACCCCGGTCAACCTTTTCCGCATCCCTGCCCCGCGGATAATGGGACAGATCCGAGGAAGCAATTAACAGCACGGATTTATCTTTTCCCGAATAATCTTTAATTGCCCGCCCAATGGCCTCACCGATCTTCTGACAAGTTTCCAGATCGGGGTTGCCGGTAACAATAGGCACAAACTTAAAATCTTTCCATAAATATTGGAGAAACGGCAGTTGAACTTCGACGGAATGCTCGCTAAGATGGGCCTGCGGGATAACCTTGATTAGCGGCGAAGCTTGAGCCAGTTTTTTATTTAAATCCTCATCGATGGCCACCAGCCCCAGCGGTGTGCGAAAACCGCCGGCGGGAAAAAGCGCCGCTCCTTCTAAAGGATAGCGGTGGCTTAACCCGATAATTACCACCGTCGAAAATTTTTGCTCTTCCAGCAATTTATAGCCGTAGGCGGCGGTCGGCGCAGAAAAAACATAGCCGGCATGCGGCACCAGTAAAGCCGTCAACTTCCCCGCCACGGACTTTTTTTCGGCCTGCCGTAAATAGACTTTAATTACTTCCGTCAATTTTTCTTTATCCGACGGATAAAACTGACCGGCGACGGCCGGATCCCGCTCCAGCTTTTTTTCCGCCGAACAACCGAAGAAAGGAATAAACATCACGATTAAAGCAACCCCCATTATCTTCATAAAAATTCCACACTCTAGAACCGAGATCGGTTGTGAGAACTGAAACGAAAAAGCTCAAAATATTTTCACACCTATAAAGAACACAGGTCATGAGTCAAGGATTGTGGGTTGTGAGCTTAAAGGAATCGAGTCTTTCAAGCTCAAGACTCATGACTCATGACTCATGACTCATGACTCATAACCCATGACTTGTTTTGGGAATTCCGCAATCCAATCACTGTTAGAGAGATTATACTACTAAGCAAATTAATTGTCAAAAAAAATCAGGCTTCATGACCGTCTTCTTTATCCCTGGTTTCAATCTGGATGGTGGAATGAGCGACGCCGAATTTTTCTTTCAGCATCTTTTCTAACTGTTGAAGAATTCTCTTTTGCTGGGCTAACTGTTCGGTTTCGATGAGGACATGGGCGGAGAGCGTGCAGAGATGGGTGCAAATACACCAAATATGCAAATCGTTGACTTTAACAACCCCCGGCACCTTGGCGATTTCTTCCATCACTTTATTGGGATCGACCCCGCGCGGCACTCCTTCCAGCAGGATTTCGCCGGCTTCTTTCAACAGACGAAAAGAGGCCGCCGAGATAACCAAACCGATTAACATCCCGACAATCGGGTCAGCAAGATAGTTGCCGGTGAAATACATGACAATCCCGCCAATAACTACACCGGCCGAAGAGCAAGTGTCACCGACAACATGAAGGAAGGCGCTGCGCAGATTAAGATCCTTATGCGAGTGCTGGGCAAGTATTTTCATCACCAGCAGGTTGACCGCTAAACCCAGAACGGCGATCACAAACATTGGGCCGGCTTTGATCGGCTGAGGGACTAGCAATCGCTGGATGGCGCTAAAGATAATTCCCAGCGCGATAATAAAGACGGTTAAACCGTTAAAGAAAGCGACAAAAACTTCCGCTCGATGCCAACCGTAACTACGCCGTTCGCTGATCGGCCGGGAGGCCAGATAAATGGCCAAATAGCTCAACAGCAAAGCAAACAAATCCATGAAAACATGGATAGCGTCGGAGAGCAGGGCCAGCGATCTGGTCCAAAAACCGCCGAACAATTCGACAAAAAAGACGAGTGCGGTTAAGATAACCGCAAAAAGCAATTTTTCCTGGACAGTAATGTGATGATGGCCGTGTTCGTTCATTTTCCTACACAAAAACGGGAAAAAATTTCCTTTAAAATATCTTCGGTAACCGTTTCTCCGATTATTTCGCCGAGAAAATTCAAGGACTGGGCTAAATCAGCGGCAATAAATTCCAAACTTAAGCGCTGCTTCATCCCCTCTTGGGCGGATAAAAGTCTTTCTTTAGCCTGCCGCAAAGCCTGTTCATGGCGCAGGTTAGTCACGATCAATTCCGGCTGACTAATCTCACCGGCCAGAAAAAGATCGTAAATAGAATTTTTCAAATTTTCTATGCCCTTTCCCTGAACAACTGAAACATGAAGAACAGCCGACTGTTCCTCAGGGAAGAGGGAAGAAACATCTTTTTCTGAGAACGCCGCCGGTAAATCGGTTTTATTAATTAAAACAAATTTTTTTTTACCCTGTAATTCTTTGGCAATAAGATTATCTTCCTCGGCAAGCGGGAGCGAACCGTCCAAAACAAAAAGAATCAAATCGGAATGTTCAATTTTATTTTTGCTTCGCTCGATTCCCAGTTTTTCGATTTCATCTTTCGGGACGCGAATCCCGGCGGTATCGTAGAATAATACCGGGACACCTTTTAAATTTATTTCCCCTTCCAGAATATCGCGGGTCGTGCCGGGGATATTAGTTACAATCGCTTTTTCTTCCTCAATGAGGATATTGAGCAGGCTGGATTTACCGACATTCGGTTTGCCCAAAATGCCGATCCGCAGACCCTGGCGAAGAATTTTTCCACGGAAAGCGGTGTGGAGAAGTTTTTCGATTTCCTGCCCGGCCAGCTTTATTTGCGCTTGAATATTTTCCGCTGATAAAACCGGTAAATCTTCCTCGCTGTAATCCAAATTTACTTCGATGGCGGCCAGCAGACCGACGATTTTATCCCGAATTAGTTTTATTTTTTTCGACAGACCGCCGGTTAACTGACTGGCCGCTACTTTTAGAAATTGTTCCGTTTTTGCCTGAATCAAGTCGGCGACGGCCTCGGCCTGGGTCAAATCTATTCGCCCGTTGAGAAAAGCGCGTTTGGTAAACTCGCCGGGTTCCGCTAACCGGGCGCCGCTGTTCAAACAGAGGATAAGGATTTTTTGGACCGCAGCCAAACCGCCGTGAGCGTTTATTTCCACCACATCTTCCCGGGTATAACTGTGCGGCGCGCGAAAAACGCCGACCAGCACTTCATCGACAATTTCCGAACGCTCAAAAATCTTGCCCAGATGGGTGGTAGAAGACTGGAAGGCCGATATTTTCTGCCGGTTTGCCGCCTTAAATATCCGGTCAACGATGGCGATTGCCTTTGGCCCGCTAAGCCGGACGATACCAATTCCCCCTTCACCAGCAGGTGTGGAAACAGCAGCGATCGTAGTAGTGGAGTCCTGGTTCATGAGGTAAACCTAAACGGTAATCAACGGCAAGTCTTCTTTAAGCAGTAATTTTACTCTGGCCGGCTTCGCCCCCTCCAGCCCGAACAACCCCGGGCTTCCTTCATCGAGAATTTTAACAATAATGTTCTCCCGTTCAGTATTGAGGAGCGCCAGCCCCTTTTTAATCGCTTCTTCGACATCTATCCCTTGAACTTCCAACTCCATCATTTTATCCTCTTGCTAATTTCCCGAGATTAAAAATCTCAAAATATTTTGCGCCAAAGCCAACCGCAATATTTTCCATTATACCATATCCGCAAAAAAATTCAATAATTTTTCTTACATTGGATGTAATGTCTTTCTCTTTAGAAATAATATCTAGTTCCCTCAATACAGAGACGTTTACGGCGAACTTCATAATCAGGCATAATGTTCCCAAGCAGCTTCCAAAAACTTTGGGAGTGATTCTTAAATCTTAAGTGACACAATTCATGCGCTACTATGTAATCGCCCAAAACCACTGGAGCCATCAGAATATGCCAATTTAGGCGGATGTTTCCGTCGTGGCTGCAACTACCCCAGCGCTTACTTTGATTCGCCAATATTAGTTTAGAACAGGAAACATTTAGTTTCGGGGCATAGCAGCGGATTCGATTCCCTAAAATATTAGCAGCTTTATTTTTATACCACTGAATAAGAGCGTTGCGAATAACCCTTTTTTTACCTGCACCACTATAACGGGCGTTTAATCTAACGATAAAACGGCCTTCTTTTGCAGTAACACCAGGTTTGCTGGTTTTTTTTGAAGTAAGTATTTTCAGTCGCAGTTGTCGGCCCAGATATAAGTAAGATTCCCCGGAAACGAATTCTTTTATCGGTATAGATTCGCTTAACTCCGCTATTTGTCTTTGCTTCTTCAATATCCAGATTCCCTTTTGATAGACCAATTTAGAAAGTGAATCCAGGGAAAGGCCAAAGGGAGCGCGCAAATATACTCCCTCTTTGGGATCAACGAAAAGACTTACGGTCCAGCGTTTACTTCGTTGGACAAAGAAATTTATTTTTCTTGTTCCAAACCTGACAACTTCTTTTTCTTTTCTCATTTTACCAAACGGACCCGGGCAAGTTCCATAATCTTTGCGGTTAAAGTTTCAATTTGATCAAATTGATAACCTTCCTGACGCAAAATACTTTTTATTTTCTTCCTCATCTCCCGTTGAACATCGTCTTTATGAATCCAATCAATAACGGCAAGGGTCTCCAGGGATTCGATAATCGAATGAGTTAATTCTTTATAAAGTGATTCTTTTTTTTGTTGGGATACTTTGGGCAGAATAGATATATCCCCCTCTTCCTTGATTTTCGAAGGTTTAATTTCATCATCCAATGAATATGAATTACCATCCTGGAAAATTTTATATAACGGATCTTCCTAGACAGGATCTGGACAAAATTGATTTTATCGACGATAAAACCGTCAAAAAGGCGATGTAAAATGTAGTCACGAAAAAATAATAAAAAATATCTTGACATATATCGGTGATATATGTTACATTTGT
>JBDRON010000052.1:0-51296 GCA_043810025.1 Elusimicrobiota bacterium | reverse complement strand
CCGCCTATATTCCTAAATCCCTTCGGGATAAAAAAATAAAAACAGCAATCACCACTATGCCAATTATTTTCACCCAATAGGTGAAGATTTTTATCGGCCTTTATCGTTATAAAATTAAAAATCAATCGCGGTTCTTGGGTTCACATGAAACGATATTGGAAGGGTAAGACAGTTTGTATTCTTTGCGCAAGGAATCGCGTCACTTAATCAATTAGCATTTCTTTGATCACGGATTTAATCTCGCCGATGGTATGCTGTTCAATTTTACCGAGTTTTTTAATTAGTCTGGCTTTATCCACAGTCCTTAATTGGTCTAAGACTACCCAGCCATTTTTACCTTTAAACTTAACCGGTATCCGGGTAGGATAAGCATGCGATTGGGTGGTCATCGGAGCAATAATCACAGTAGAAATAAACCGATTCATCTCATCAGGCGAGATAATAACACAAGGGCGGGATTTTTTGATTTCGTGTCCAACAGTCGGATCGAGAGAGATTAGGAAAATATCGTATTGAGCTACTTCCACTCCCAGCCCTCCATATCCAGATTAATTTTATCGTCAATTAAGAGTTTATCTTCATTGTTTTCGCTCATTTTCTGGAAAGCCTGCTCCCAATTTTTTCTCGGTTCTCCTTTAGATGGCTTAAGGATAATACTATTATCGATAATCTCCAAATCCACGCTTTTCCCGATATGACACTGCTGCAATATCGGTTTTGGTATTCTAATGCCTTTGGAGTTCCCGATCGGAACTATTGATACTCTCATTTTATCTCACCTCCACCCTAGTAATTATAAAATAATTACAGATTTTGTCAAGTAATTTTTTTTAGATGAACAGCGGCGCTAAAACCAAAGTTAGCGTGCCGAGCAGTTTGATCAAGACGTGCAACGATGGACCAGCGGTGTCTTTAAACGGATCGCCGACGGTATCGCCAACCACCGCGGCTTTATGAGCATCCGATCCTTTGCCGCCGTATTCGCCCATTTCGATGTATTTTTTGGCGTTATCCCAGGCCCCGCCGCCGTTGTTCATCAAAGTGGCCATCAGGATTCCGGCAATCGTTCCCACCATCAAAAAGGCAGCGATCGCTTCGGCTCCAATATTTAAAAACTTGAAAATTATTCCAACCACAATCGGCATCCCGACCGCCACAGTTCCCGGCAGGACCATCTCTTTTAACGCCCCCAAGGTAACGATGTCCACACAGCGGGCATAATCGGGCTTAGAATCGCCCCGTAAAATTCCCGGATCCTCTTTGAACTGGCGGCGCACTTCGTTAATCACATAATAGGCCGCCCGGCCCACCGCCCGGATGGCTAAACCGCTGAAGAAAAATACCAGCATCGCGCCCAACAACCCGCCGACAAAAACTTCCACCTTGGCGATATCCACCGAGTGGAAAGCCCGGCCGGTAAGCATGGTAATCTCATCCAGATAAGCGGAGAAAAGCAGGAAGGCGGCCAACGCGGCGCTGCCAATCGCATAACCTTTAGTTAAGGCTTTCGTGGTGTTGCCTACCGCATCCAAGCGATCGGTTTTTTTCCGAACCTCTTCCGGCTGATTGCTCATCTCGATTATTCCGCCGGCGTTATCGGCAATCGGCCCAAAAGTATCCATGGCCAAAATATAAGCGCAGGTGGCCAACATCCCCATCGTGGCAATCGCCGTACCGTAAAGACCGGCGCTGATTCGCGGTATCTCATAATACATTTTTAAGCCCTGAATGCCGCAGTAGTAAGAAGTGATCAAGGCCGCGGAGATGGCGATAATCGGTAAAACCGTACACTCTAAAGCCACGGAAAATCCGGTAATCAGATTGGTAGCCGGACCGGTCTGGCTGGCCAGGGCAATTGATTTCACCGGCCGATATTTGCACGAGGTATAGTATTGGGTAATAAAAACAAAAATTTGACTATTCACTAACCCGATGACCCCGGCCAGAAATAACCAGAGATTGTTTTCCAAAAGCATATAGTTAGCCAGATAAAATCCACCGGCCGCTAATATCGTGGTTAAATAATAGCCGCGGTTCAAAGCATCCATCGGGTCCGCGTCTTCTTTGGTTTTGACGATTAAAATCCCAAAAATGCTGGCGATTAATCCGAAAGCCCGGGCGACTAAAGGAAAAAGTATTCCTTTAATGCCAAAATGCGGGAAAAGAGCCACGCCTAAAATCATCGCTCCGATATTTTCGGCGGCTGTTGATTCAAACAAATCCGCGCCGCGGCCGGCGCAATCACCGACATTGTCTCCAACCAGGTCGGCGATCACCGCCGGATTACGAGGGTCATCTTCCGGGATTCCGGCTTCCACTTTACCGACTAAATCGGCGCCCACATCCGCGGCCTTGGTATAAATTCCACCACCCAACTGAGCGAATAAAGCGACAAAACTGGCGCCAAACCCATAACCAACCAGCAGGAAAGGAACTTCTTTAGGACTGGTCATCCCGCCAAAGATGTAAAAAAGCCCGGCCACACCTAACAAGCTTAAAGAGACTACCGTTAAACCCGATACCGCCCCGCCGCGCAAGGCGACGATTAAAGCTTTATTTAAGCTGCTGCAAGCGGCGTTGGCGGTGCGAATATTCGTCCGGATGGAAATAAACATCCCGATATACCCGGCTAAAGCTGAACAACCGGCGCCTAAAAGGAAGGAGATTGTGGTGATCGAACCCAACTTCCAGCCTTTGGTAAACCCATAAACAAGAAAAATGATGATGGCTAAGGCTGCACTTAAATAAGCGATGGTTTTGTACTGCCTTCTTAAAAAGGCCTCCGCGCCTTCCTTAATCGCCTCGGCAATCTTCTGCATCGCCGTGGACCCCAAATCCTGTTTGAGCACATACCTGGCCAGATACCAGGCAAAAAGCAACGAAAAAATACTTGTTAAAACCACTCCTAAAATCATTTTTGCTCCTCCTTTTAAATAAAAGAAGATTAATTTTACACGATTTGAACTTTACTAGTCAAGAACTTTTTTTGCTTTTTTGCTTGTATTAAAAAAATAAATTTGCTAATATTATACGTTGGTGTCGCACGCACGCAAGGGGAGGGGAAGGAGCATTGAATTTCCTGTTGGAAGGAGACCTGGATGAACGACAATGAAAAAGACAGATTAATGGATGTTAAAGAGGTGGCTGATTATTTGCAAATCAATAAAATGACAGTCTACAAGTTAGTCCGAAACGGGGATATACCGGCCTTTAAAATAGCCAGCGAATGGCGCTTCAAAAAAGAATTAATTGATCGGTGGTTAATGGATAAATTACACGGTAAACTGCCGGAGATCGCCAAAATTAACATACCGAAAGGGAAAAAAATTCTTGTTATTGACGACGAAACGTTCATTCGGGAGTTTTTTCAAAAAGCCCTCACCCGGGACGGTTACAATGTAATTTTAGCTTCCAGCGGTTACGAAGGCATCAACAAAGTCCAGTTGGAAAACCCGGATTTGGTTCTACTGGATATTAAAATGCCCGGATTGGATGGGCTGGAGACTCTTAAACAAATCAAGGCCGCCAACAAAAATATTCCGGTAATTATGCTCAGCGCTTATGTGTGCGCCGACACAAATTTGGAGACCACCAAGTTGGGAGCCTACGATTCGCTGGCCAAACCTTTTGACTTAGACGAAATAAAAGTGATCCTTGAAAATGCCATCGCCGAAACCGTCAAAAAACCCGGCTCCCCGGCAGCAAAACCAGAATAAAAAAAACACAAAAACACAAGTCATGAGTCATGGGTTGTGGGTTATGAGCTTAGAAGGAATCGAGTCTTTTAAACTCATGACTCAAGGCTCAGAACCCACGACTTTTGCTGTCGGGTATTATTCATTTGTCTTTGCGGGTTTTATATTGTATATTGTTATTATGTTTATCGACCAGGCAAAAATATTTATTCGGGCGGGTAAAGGCGGCAACGGCTGTTTCAGTTTTCGCCGGGAAAAATTCGTGCCGCTCGGAGGACCCGACGGCGGAAATGGCGGTAAAGGCGGAGACATTTACCTGGAAGCCGGCCAAAAAATGAGAACTTTGCAGGATTTTCATTTTCACCCGCATTATCGGGCGGATAACGGGGAAAACGGCCGAACCTCTGACAAATACGGTAAAGGCGGCGAAGATTTAACGTTGCGCTTACCGTTGGGGACGATGGTTTATAAAAATGGTGAACTGCTGGCCGATTTGGTGGAGCCGGGCGAAAAAATTCTGATTGCCCGGGGCGGCCGGGGAGGACGGGGAAATGCGGCTTTTAAAACCGCCCGCAATACCGCGCCGAGGTTTGCCGAAAAAGGCGAACCCGGAGAAGAACTAACCTTACAATTGGAATTAAAACTTTTGGCCGATGCGGGTATCGTCGGCTATCCCAACGCCGGAAAATCAACCCTGCTTTCCCGGGTCAGCGCCGCTCATCCCAAAATCGCCGATTATCCTTTTACCACGCTCAGCCCTAATCTCGGAGTCGTAACTTATCAGGATAAAAACTTTGTCCTCGCCGATATCCCCGGACTGATTGAGGGCGCGCATGAAGGCAAGGGCCTGGGTGATGAATTTCTGCGCCACATCGAGCGAACCAGACTGCTTATCCACCTCATCGATGTATTCGGATTCCAGGGAAAAGATGCCTACGTTTCCTACTTAGCGGTAAACCGGGAACTGAAAGCCCATAGCAAAAACCTGGGGAAGAAGAAACAAATAATCGTTCTGAATAAAATTGACGCCGCCGATGCCGAGCAGCTTAAACAATTCAAACAGCGGATGAAAAAAAGAAAATTTTTTCTGATTTCGGGAGTAAGCGGGGAAGGTATCCAAAAATTATTGCAGGAAATCGTCCGTCAATTGGAGAAGATTCCCTTCCCGGATAAAAGAGAAATCGCGGTAAAATATGTCGCGCAACCCTCGTTCCGGATTTCCCGCGAAGACAATGTCTTCGTCGTCACCGGCCATAAGATTGAAGATTTAGTGGCGATGACCAACTTTGAACAACCGGAAGGTTTAGCCCGCTTGCAAAATATCTTCAAGAAAATCGGACTCGATGAAGCCCTGGCCAAAGCCGGAGCCGAAAATGGCGATATTGTCCGGGTCGGCGGCCAGGAACTGGCCTTTCAAGATTAATTCGAAAAGGAGGCAAGATAACATGAATGAATTATTAAAAAGGATAGAAATTAATCGGGAAATAATGCTGGGGAAACCGGTAATTAAAGGTACCCGAATCCCTGTAGAACTCCTTCTCAAAAAACTTTCCCAAAACATCTCCACGAACGAGATTCTCGAAGATTACCCGAATTTGGCCCAAGAGGACATTATGGCCGCTATCGCTTTTGCTTCCGAAGAATTATCTACTGAAGAAATCTATGTTTTAACCGGAAATTAATGAAATTCCTCGCTAACGAAAATCTAGAAAAACGCATCGTTAAACATTTGCGAGAGCTGGGGCACGATGTGAAATATTTTAGCGAAATAAAACCACGGTCCAAAGATGAGGAAGTCATCGAATTGGCCAACATGGAAACCCGAATCATTTTAACCAATGATAAAGACTTTGGGGAATTATGTTTTTTGCAGCAGAAAGCTAAAACAGGGATTTTACTATTCCGCTTTGACAATGAAAATATTACTCTTAAAATTTCCGTGTTGGACAAAGTAATCAGTGAATTTGGCACTAAACTAATTAACCATTTTACAGTAGTTAGCGAAAATAAAATTAGGATCCGTCCTTTCCTTTCGCTATTATCGTAATGTCTGAAAAAAGCGTGACTATGCCTTATAAACGGATCGTGGTAAAAATCGGCACCCATCTGATTACTGCTGAAGACGGCCGGATCAATCGAGCGCAGTTAAACCGCTTAATTAAAGAGCTTTCCGTTATTTTTCAGCAGGGCAAAGAACTGCTGATTGTTACTTCCGGGGCGGTCGCCTCCGGCGTTAATGGATTGAAATTAACGGGAAAACCGCAAACCCTGCCATTGAAACAAGCCGCGGCGGCCATCGGCCAGGTAGAGCTGATGCGCTATTACCAGGAAAGTTTTGCCCAGGCCAAAATCACCGTCGGCCAGATTTTGTTAACCCGCCAGGATATGGACGACCGGCAGCGCTACTTGAATGCCCGCAATACCCTCTTCACTTTACTGGAACACCGGGTTATCCCGATAATCAACGAGAACGACACCGTCGCCGTGGAAGAAATCAAGTTTGGTGACAACGATACGCTTTCCGCTTTAGTCGCCGGCAAAGTCGAAGCCGATCTACTGGTTCTCCTTACGGATGTCGACGGCCTCTGCCTGACTAATCCCAGGGAAGACCGCCAGGCCAGGATTATCCCTTTCATTGAAAAAATCACCCCGGAAATCGAAAAGATGGCCAGCAAAGGCACCGGCAGTCGTTTCAGCACCGGCGGAATGCACAGTAAAATTCAAGCGGCCAAAATCGCTACCGTTTCCGGTGTGACAATGGTGATCGCCAACGGCCAAAAACCGGCGGTTTTGAAAAATATTATTGAAGGAAAACCGGTAGGGACAAAATTCCTCGCAGTTAAACAACCTTTGGAAAGCCGCAAACGCTGGATTGCTTTTGGCGCCCGCAAACATGGCCAGATTCTGGTGGACGCCGGGGCGGCGAGAGCCCTGGTCAGCCAGGGAAAAAGTTTACTACCCGCGGGAATCACCGGGGTGGAAGGAAATTTTGCCGCCGGGGAGATGGTGGTGGTCTGCTCGCCGGAAAAAGAAATCGCCCGGGGCTTAAGTTTTTATTCCTCCGAACAGTTAAAAAAAATTATCGGCCGCAAAACTTCCGAAATAAAAAAAATTTTAAACACAGAGTATTACGATGAAGTGATCCACCGGGACAATCTGGTGATTTTGTAATCCTCTCACAAGGAACGGTCGCGACCGTTCCCTACAACTTACAGGCCGGTGCAAAATTTTTATTTTGGCTTTTTTCCTTTCTTTTACGGTATATTTAGCCACCCTCTGCCCGACGATTTCGGTCGGCGACAGCGGCGAATTGGCGGTGACCGCCAATATCCTTGGTATTCCCCACGCCCCCGGTTATCCGCTGTATTCTCTACTTGGTAAAATATTTTCTCTCTTAATTCCCTGGGGCAACCCCGCTTACAAAATCAATTTGATGTCGGCTGTTTTTGCCAGTTTGACGGTGAGTTTAATATATTCGATTGGAATAAAGTTGATAAAAAATACTGCCCCCTCACCCTGCCCTCTCCCTCAAGGGGAGAGGGAAAAAATTAACTACCAATTCCATTATCTCCTAATCTTCCTTCCCTTGCTGCTGGGTTTTTCGCCGATCTTCTGGTCGCAGGCAGTGGTCGCGGAAGTTTTTATTTTAAACGGTTTTTTTGCCGTTTTGCTGCTTTGGCTGGTTTTTCAAGACAGTATTCCTCTACAGCGGAAAGCTTATCTAATTTTTTTTCTCTTCGGCCTGGGGCTCGGCAATCATCATACTTTGATCTTTCTGGCCCCGGCGATTTTTTTGCTTTACTTTAAAAACCGGGAATTTTATCGCTTGGCTAATCTGATTTTTTTAAGTCTGGGGTTTTCCGTCTATCTGTTTTTAATGATTCGGGCGGGGCAGCATCCCCCAATGAATTTTGGCCATCCCGACAACTGGCCGGGCCTGCTGGCAATAATTTTGCGCAAACAATTCGGCACTTTTCAACTGCATCCCTCCACCCTGCCTTTTTACAGCGGGATAGTAATTTTAAAACATGCCGGCCATTATTTCGCGGAATTGATCGGCCAGTTTTCTTTAGTCGGTTTTGGTCTGGGAGTACTCGGCACGATCGTTAATTTCCGCCAGCAAAAAAAATATTTTTTCCCGCTGTTCGTCTCTTTTATTCTTTCCGGAATCTTTTTTATCCTCTGGTCCAACCTTGCCCCAAATCCGATGGCTTTCTGGCGGCTGGAACGGTTCCATCTGCTCCCGAACCTGATTTTTATTCTCTGGATTTTTTGGGGGATCGGCTGGCTGGCCGGTTTTAGCCGGCTGGTTTATTTTCTGCCGGTTTTAATGCTAATATTTTCAGTTCCCAAAAATTTCTCTTCCGCCGACCGCCGGCAACATTATCTAGTGGGGGACCTGGGAAAAAATATCCTCCGTACCTTAAAACCGCGCTCCAGCTTAATTTTAGATACTTATCTATTCGATGAAATCGGCTCCTCTACCGCCTACTGGACGATGGTGGAAAAGAGGCGGCCGGATTTGACTATCTATGCCCGCAGCGGCACGATGTTTAATTCTCTGCTCCCGAATAATAATTTTAGCGAAGAGGAAAAACTGGTCTATCTGCAAGCGGAAGAAAAAAAATTAATCACCGATAATCCGCTGTCTGTCTACTACGCCGCGATGGACACCCAGCGTCTGCCCCCGGCTCCGCCCGGCAATTTGCCGTATTCTCTGCAGGGACTGCTTTACAGTGTTAATCCAACCCAACCAACGACCAATTTTACCGCAATTTATCAAAACCACACCATAAATGTGGGGACAAGGCATGCCTTGTCCCTACGACTTGATTATATGGAACGACTGGTAGCGTTGCATTATCCCTACTTCCAGGGAAAATTTTTTCTCCAAAACAATGAAAAAGATAAGGCCGAAGAGGCTTTCCGGCGAGCCGCCAAACTGGGACCGGATATGGAATGGCTATTTTACAACCTCGGGGTGATCTGGAGCCGGCAGGGAGAACTGGCCCTGGCCAAAGAGGCTTACCGGGAATCGCTGCGAATCGATCCTTTTTTCGGAAAAGCTTATTTCGGCCTGGGCTGCCTGGAATACCAGCAGAAAAACACCTCCGCCGCCCGACAAAATTTGGAAGAAGCCGTCCGCCTGCTCCCCGATTTCCCCCCCGCCCATTACAACTTAGGCATCATCTACGAAGAACTCCAAATTAACTATTTAGCCATTGAAGAATGGAAAAAATTCATCGCCTTAGAACCAAATCTGCCGTTAAGCCAAACCCTGCAAGAAAAAATTAATCAACTGCAAAGATAAAACCCGGCAACCGTGATTTGTCGCCAAAATTTTTATTTGACTTTGCTATCGGAAACAAATAAACTAGGGACTAATAAGGAATGAGGATAGAATCTTTTGTAATCAAGAAATTAAAATAGAAAATATTCGTTGTATAAGGATAAAAATGTGGTATTTATATTTAGATGAGAGCGGCGACTTGGGTTTTGATTTTGTAAATAATAAACCATCAAGATATTTTACGATAACCGTAATGGCTTTGCGTACGGTTGAAACTAATCGTCAAATGTCCAAGGCTGTTGCCTTAACAGTCAGAAGGAAATTTAAAAATAATCATTCAATAGAACTTAAAGGCGCTTCTTGCCCGATGAACATAAAAAAATACTTTTTTGAAAAAGTAAAAGGGATAAAATTTGCCCTTTATTCAATTACCCTCAACAAGAAGCGCGTATATTTGGAACTTACGAAGGATAAGGAAAGAGTATATAATTATGTTACCCGTTTGGTGTTGGATAAAATACCTTTTGAAAAAGCTGATTTCAGGGTAGAATTCATTCTCGACAAATCAAAAACGAGAAAGAACATAAAAAAGTTCAATGAGTATATTATTGGCCAGTTGAAAGGCAGGTTGAATCCTAAAGTACCTTTGGATATATATCATTATAATTCAAAAGATAACCTTTGCATTCAGGCAGTAGATATGTTTTCTTGGGGGATATTTCGCAATTACGAAAGGAATGATCGGGAATGGCGCGAAGTGTTTTCGGAAAAGATAGCCTACGATGAACAATACCTATAGAAATGAGCGCGCCGCACAAGCTTGTAGGTGTTGAAGCTCATATCCTCACAGAGGAGAGCACTTCAAACAACTCGCGACGGGCTTACCGCTCATTTCAATTTGCATCATTTGAAGAAGCATTCCGCGGGACGAATCCTTTGGATAGCCTCTCATCGTAATCCAATAGTAGTATAACACCATATTGTAATATTGTCAATAGGCGGGTGAAAAAAAATGAAGAATGGAATTGACCAGTTGATCATCGCCAGTCCTTTCGAAGAACCGAAGGAACACTGGCTTTATATCCGCGAAACGCAGGAATTTGAGCGAAAGTCGGGACGGCGAAAATCCGGTTACTGGCGATCGACTGTCCGGACAGCGAATAACTTTGACGATCCGGGAGAATTTATTGAAATTGAACTGGTCAATAAGATCCGTCCGCGCGTTCAGGCCTGGCGGGAGAATGGTTACCCCAATATAACTGGAGTAACCAGAAAGTTGCTACAGTTCTGGCGGGATCCTACCCAGCGCGATCGCGGGCAAAGACTTTTCTGGTGTCAGCTGGAAGCGGTGGAAACAGCGGTCTGGCTGGCCGAAGCCAACCCGGCGGAAAAGCAGGGGATAGAAATTCCCAACGATGGAAGCGACTGGGAACGGCAATGTTTAAAACTGGCAACCGGTACCGGAAAAACGGTGGTTATGGCGATGCTTATCGCCTGGCAGGCGCTCAATAAGCTGGCCAACACCAAAGATGCCCGGTATTCTAAAAATATTCTTGTTGTTGCTCCGGGACTTACTGTCCGCGACCGGCTGCAGGTACTCCTGCCCGAAAATACAGACAATTTTTACCAGCAGTTTGGCCTGGTGGATTCCTCAATTTGCAGGAACAGACAAACTTAAAACCATCGTTATTGCCTTGAATATCCAGAAGATCATCAACCATATCGGCCATTTTATTCGCAGCTCCAGCAAAGAATCCCCGGCCTTGATTCTGGACCCGGTAAGGCCAAAACGAAGCACCGCGTCGGCGATGACCTGGTATACCAGCAAACCCACCCAGCCGGTAAAAAAAAGCCAGATGAGCCACATTGTGATTGACAGCGGATGGGAAAAAGTGGGATTAGAGTTCGAGCGAAATCGGATCCCCTCTCTTGTGTCCTGGGCTAAGAACGACCATCTGGGTTTTGAAATATTCTATCTCTGGCAAGGGCAGGCAAAAACATATTACCCGGACTATATTATAAAGTTTGAAGGCAATCGGTATTTGATACTTGAGGTAAAAGGACAGATAACCGACCAGGATAAAGCAAAATGGCAGGCCATAAAGGAATGGGTTATAGCAGTTAACGCCGCCGGCAATTTCGGGATATGGGAATTTAAAGTCCTCGATGATCCAAAGAATCTTTTTGATCTGGTAAAATAAATCTATGACTAATTGGGAATACAAACACAACAGGAAGGTCTACTGTCATAAGTTAGTGTCGAACAGTGACAGACTTAAATTCGATTTTGCGCCTGATAATTTAATAAAGTATCCGCTTATTGACTTAGCTGACCCAATTATCGTCGGATATATAGTAAAGCAGGGTGTTTAATAGTATTTGTCTTCGATAATTCAAAGCTATTGAATTGGAAATTCTCAAGGTCGAACCTTATACTAAAAAAGGCACAAAAAATACATATAAATAAATTTTCTAACAATGCGCTGCACCTGACCGAAACCGCTCTGCGGTTCGGCAGGTGAGCTTAAATGTTATAAGCAACGGCAATTATAAATTCTATCAAAGTAATTGATTCCCGATAATCAAAGGAGGGGGGTTATGAAACTCAAGGTTATTATTCATCAAGCCGAGGAAAGCGGATATTGGGCGGAAGTGCCGGCAATTCTGGGGTGTGCAACTCAAGGAGAAACATTTGAAGAGCTTCTCAGTAATATTTATGAAGCGGTGGAGGCTTGCTTATCAGTAGATACCAAAGATGTAAAACTGACTGGACAGGATAAAATCATGGAGGTTGCAGTATGAAAGCCGTCTCAGGCAAAGAATTTGCCAAATTGCTGGAGAAGAAAGGCTGGGAATTGAAAAGAATAAAAGGCAGTCACCATGTTTATACAAAATCCGGAAATCCAGCTAGAATTTCTGTCCCTATCCATAAAAATGCATCTCTCAAGATTGGCCTATTAAAACACTTAATGAAAATAGCGGGGATAGAAGAAAAAGAATTGTAAAAAATTATTTAACAAGTCACTGCACCCGACCTAAAACTCGCTGGCGCTCGTTTCAGGCGGGTGAGCTTTATCGTTAAGTCTGAAAATTAAGGTATAAAAAGGAGAGCAAAATGCAAGGATTGGGGAAAAAGTTAGCGGTGGTTTTTGTTTTTGGGATGTTTGTTGTTGGTTTAAACGCTAAAACTGTGGAACGGACGGTAGCGGTGGTTAACGGTGAAGTTGTTTTACAAAGCGAGTTTGAGCGTAACGTCGGTCCGGTAATCGAGCAGTTTAAAAAAATGTCCCCGGCGGCTGAGCAAACGGAAGAAAAATTAAAGGATTTGAAAAAAGAAATTTTAGAACAGATGATTGATGAAAAAGTAATTTTAGGGGAAGCGAAAAAGAAAAGCATCAAAATAACCAAGAGAGAAATTGATGACGGCCGGGAAGAAATTCGTAAACGTTTCCCGACAGAAAAAGAGTTTAAGGAAGAGTTGGCCAAACAACATCTCAAGGTTGAAGCTTTTGATAATCGGATTAAAGAACAGTTAATGATGATGAAATTGATCGATCAGGAAGTCAAAGCAAAGGCTGTTCGTCCCGGTGAAGAGGAAGTAAAAAATCTGTTTAATAAATTAGATAAAAAGATTGCCGGCAAGAAAGTGGATGTTCCGGCTGATGAAGAGAAGGAGTTTAATGATTTGGCAAAATTTTTTGAACGGGAAATTTCGCCGAAAGTGAAAGTCCGGCATATTTTAATCCGGTTGGAAAAAGGGGCAAGTTTGAAAGAAAGTTCCGAAGCGTTAAACAGACTTAAGGATATTCAGCAGAGAATTAAAAAGGGAGAGGATTTTGCCGATTTGGCCAAAAAATATTCGGAAGATCCGGGAAGCAAAGAAGACGGCGGAAGTTTAGGTTTTTTTTCCAAGGGCGAAATGGTCCCGGAATTTGAAAAATCAGCGTTTACTTTGAAAGAAGGGGAGGCCAGCGAGATTGTGAAAACCGACTTTGGTTACCATTTGATTAAATGCATTGAAAAAAAATCGGCGATTAAGTTCACTTTCGATGATTCCCGAAAGGCTTTAGAGGAATATGTTTTTCGCAAAAAGATGGAAGAAAGATATAAAATCTGGATTAAAGATTTGCGTTTAAAATCAACGATCAAGGTTAATGAAATTAATTAAACCGGTAGCCGCGATTACGATTGGCGATCCCAGCGGGGTGGGACCGGAAGTTGTGGTCAAAGCGTTGCAAAAATTAAAGAATTGGCCCTATTTTACTCCGCTGGTGATCGGTGATAGAAATGTTTTAAAAAGGTATGGTTGGACGGCATCTTCCTCCGGTTTAATTGAATTGGATAATCAGAATAAATTGTCTTTCTTGCCGGGGAAACCTTCTGTTCCCGGCGGCAAACGCTCTTTCCGCTATGTAACCAGGGCGGTAGAACTGATTGCCCAAAATGAAGCGCAAGTGCTGATTAATGCTCCCATCGCCAAAGAATCCTGGCATCAAGCCGGCTATTTCTATTCCGGTCACACCGAATTGTTAGCGGAGTTAAGCAAATCACCCCCCCCGGAAATGTTAATGGTTGGTGTTTTGCCGCAGGGCAGGCAGCTGCGTAGTTTGTTGGTAACCCGTCATCTTCCTTTAAAAAATATTCCGGCAAATTTAAGTATCGCCAAAATAGTCCAAGCAATCAAATTAGCCGACCTCTCTTTAAAAAAGTATTTTCGTCTTCCTCAACCGTCAATCGGGGTGTGCAGTTTAAACCCCCATGCCGGTGAGGGCGGGGTCTTGGGCAGAGAAGAAAAAGAAATAATTGTTCCCGCGGTTAAAGAATTAAAAAAGGCCGGGCTGGATGTTTTCGGGCCCTATCCGGCGGATAAGGTTTTCTGGGAGGCTGGCCAGGGTAAATACGATTTGGCGGCGGCGATGTATCATGACCAGGCGATGATTCCTTTAAAGCTTTTGGCCTATCATTCGGCGGTGAATATTACTTTAGGCTTGCCGTTTATCCGCACCTCGCCGGGACACGGCACGGCTTTCGACATCGCCGGCAAAAATCTTGCTAATCCCCAGGCGATGGTCGAAGCGATTAAACTGGCGGTGGAGATGTATCGGCATCAATAGTCGAAAATATTCAAAAATCCTCTAAAAAATTTGACAGAATTATAAAATTTATGTATAAGCCTATATTGTACAGTTGTAGGGAACGGTCGCGACCGTTCCCTGCCATAAAAATGTGTAGAGCATAATACTATTCCAAAGGGGAGGTAGCGCGATGGGTAAGATTGGTTCTCTGGTAAAAGGTTTGGCTGGGTTGATGCTGGTTTTTGCGTTTTCGGCTTGCGCTTCAATGCCTAAAGTGACACGGACGGCGGTGGATGAGCAGATCGATTTAAGCGGCGATTGGAACGATACTGATTCGCAGTTGGTTTCGGCAGAGATGGTGAGCGACGGTTTAAATCGTCCCTGGCTGGGAGATTTCGTCGCCAAGAAAAGCGAGAAACCGAGAGTAATCGTCGGTACGGTGCTGAATAAAAGCCATGAACATATCAATACGGAAACCTTTGTTAAAGATTTGGAAAGGGAGCTGACCAATTCCGGCAAAGTGAAATTCGTTGCTTCCAAGGAACAAAGGGGCGAGGTGCGGGACGAAAGAGCCGACCAGGCGGCCAACGCCAGTTTGGAAACCGCGAAAAGTGCCGGCAAGGAATATGGCGCTGATTTTATGTTAAAGGGACAAATTAACACGATTATGGATGAAGCGGGAAAAACCAAACTGAAATATTATCAGATAGAATTGGAATTAATTGATCTGGAGAGCAACGAAAAAGTCTGGATCGGCCAGAAGAAAATTAAGAAAGTTGTTCAACGCTCCCGGACAAAATTCTAGGAGGAGAAAACCGCATGCGTTATTCCAGGTATTTTTTTGTTTCTTCGCTTGTCACCGTATTTTTGTTTGCCTGTGCCACGCCCGCCGCTTATTATCAAAATCTGAACAATTTGGTTGCCGGAGGGAATTATTCCCAAGCCGCTTCCTTAGCGGAAAAATCCAAAGAAGATGCTTATGGGGAAAAAAACGCCCTGCTTTATTATTTGGACCGGGGGATGTTGCTGCATTTGGCCGGCAATTATGAAGAAAGCAATCTGGCCTTGGAAAAAGCCAAAAAGCTGGCGGAGGAATATTTTACCAAAAGCGTTACCGCCGAGGCGGTTACTTTCTTGGTTAGCGATAATACCCGTCCTTACTACGGAGAAGATTTTGAGCGGACTTTGACGCACATCTTTTCCGCCCTTAATTATATTTTTTTAGGGCAGGAATCGGAAGCGCTGGTGGAGGCTCGGCAGGTGGACCATTTTCTAAAAACATTACGGACCAATTATGGCTATAAAGCGGTCTACAAGGAAGATGCTTTTGCCGGCTATTTGATGGGCATGATTTATGAAAATCAGAATCAAATCAATGAGGCCTTTATTTCCTACCGGCAGGCTCTGGATGCCTACGAGAATTATCAAAAAAATTATACCGTTTCTCCTCCCAATCAACTGGTTGGCGATGCTTTACGGACGGCTAAATTGCTTGGTTTTCGCGAAGAAATCGAAGAAATACGGAACAAATGGAAGACCGCTGTTCAACAGTTGGCCGATAACAATTCTTCCGGAGGAGAGTTAGTGATTGTTAATTATAACGGTTTTTCTCCGGTTAAAATCGACAATTTTTTTGAGATCGGTTTTGGTCAGGGTTGGGCTTATGTGGCAAATACAGAGGCGAAGGGCGATGATCAGAAAAAAGTGGAGCAGGCCGGCGCTTTGGCCCGTTCGATCGCTGCTGATGAGCAAGTACGGATGGCTTTCCCTAAATATGTGCCGGTAAATTATCAGATTAAGAAAGTGGAGGCGCGGGAAATTAAGGCTGGTGAGGGGTCGTTTGCAGCGGGGAGTTTGGCGGAAGATATTGGGGCGATTGCCGAAAAAAGTCTGGAGGACCGGATTAACCGGGTTAGGGCAAAAACTATTGCCCGGGCGGTGCTCAGGTTTGTGCTTGCGCGGAAAGTTACCCAGAGCGTAGAAAAATCTAACAATGAGCTAACCACCTGGTTGGTAAAAAAAGCCTTTGCGGCGGCTTCCGCCGTTATCGAACAGGCGGATAAACGTTCCTGGCAATCCTTACCGGACAAGATATTCATTATCCGTCTGCCGATGTCGGAGGGTAAACATTCTGTCCAGCTTAACTTTTTGGATCAGCAGGGTTCAATAATAAAAACACAGGTCTTAGACAATATCCGGATTAAAGCCGGGAAAAAAACTTTTGTCACAGTTCGAACAGCTATGTAGTTTGGTGGGAGTTGTAGGGAACGGTCGTGACCGTTCCACATCAATAACCTAAAATTTAGGAAATTCAGTTTCTGTCGTGTAACAGAAATTTAAGTTAAGTTGTAAGGAACGATCGTGATCGTTCCCTGCACACATTGGAAGTAAACATTGTCCCAGTTTGGTGTTTGTGGAGGTGAAAAATGACGGTTAAGAAATTAGCTTTGTTAAGTCTGCTGACATTAAGTTTTGTTCGTTTCAACCTTTTTGCCAAACAGTCTCCGGATTGGGTTTCCGGGTTTAGCGGTAAATATCCCGAGCAAACCTATTTGCTGGGCATTGGCTTAGGTGATAGTCTGGACGAAGCGCGTTCGGCGGCGCGGGCGGAGATTTCCAAGGTTTTCAAAGCAAAAATTATGCAGTTTTCCAAGGATACAAAACAGGAAACTTCAATTCAACAAAATAATAAAAATCAAACTTCCGGCAGTCTGAAAACGGAATTAGAAACGAGTGTGTTTACCGGGGAGGTTTTGGAGGGTGTGCAGATAGCCGATACCTGGTTAGACGAAAAAAATAAGACTTACTACGCTCTCGCCGTTTTAAATAAAACCAAAACCAGGGCGCTTTTGGCCGGTCAGGTTGCCGGGCAGGAAGAAATAATCCATTCGCAGTTCGAGCTGGCCAAGAAAATGACCACCGCGCTCGAAGAAATCAAGGCTTTAAATGCGGTAATCCGGGCTTTTGAAAAAAAAGAAACTTTGCTGGCTAAAAAAAGAATCGTTGACCCCGTGGCTATTCCCGAAATCCCCTCATCGCCTTCTTTGACCGAGGTAAAGAAACAAAGAGAAGAAGCTCTGAAAAAAATTGTTTTTGTGGTGGAAACGGTAAAAGACGAGGCGAATTCTAATCTTAAGGATGTAATCGGAGAAGTAATTACCAAAATGGGGTTTCAGGTTGCTCCGATGTTTCCGTCCAATCTGCCCGATGATAGTTTGATTTTAATCGTTAAATATCAATTGACGCTCAAGCCGTTTGATCGGGGGAATCCGCAATGGAAATTTTATCGCTGGCAGGGAACAATCGAAATAAGCGAAGGGAAAGCGGGGGGGAAAGTTTTGACCTCCGTCTCCAAACAAGGTGAAGAATCGCATATCTCGGACGAAACAGCCAAAATTAAAGCGATCGGTCTAGCCAAACAATCGATGGCCTTAGCTGTTCAATTGCAGATTAATAAATACATTTTCGGCGAGTAAAGAAAGTAGGGCAGGGCTTTAGCCCTGCGTTAAAACGCAAGCCTAAAGGCTTGCCCTACATTAAAAAGGAGGAGCGTATGCGTAAGCTTGGGTATGGTTGTTTGGTTTTGTTGATTGGTTGTTTGGCCGGTTGCGGCGGTGCGCCGGTGGTTAAAGGACCGCAGAGGCCGGATTGGGTAATGAAGGGCGCCGGAGCTTTCCCCAATGACAAAAAGTCGTTGTATGGTGTTGGGATCGCCGAGAACATCACTTCGGTGGCTTTGCGGAGAACGACTGCCGACAATCGGGCAATTTCGGAAATTTCCAAACAGTTGTCCGTCGTTTCGACGGCCTTGATGCGCGACTATCAGAGTTCGGCTTCAGCGACAGAAGAGGAAAAAGCCTCTGGAGAACAGTATGTCGAGAACACCGTTAAGACCTTCACCTCGAATATGATGTCGGGTGTGCAAGTCCGGGATCGTTACGATGAGGGAAACACAGCTTATTCTTTAGCGGTCTTAAATGTTGATGATTTAAAATCCTTAACTGAAAATGTCCGCCAGTTGAGCCAGCAGGCCAAAGAGTACATCAAAGCCAATGCCGAAAAAGCTTTCGACAAACTGGATCAAGAGCAAGAAAAGACCCAGCCATAAATAACACGAAACCTTTCTCTTCCCCCCTCTCCCTTTAAGCCTCCCCGATTTTGCTGCATCGGGGAGGAAATGACTGTCATTGTAGGAAAAGTTCCTTCCGCCATGCCCGGTTTTGATTTTAACCTCAAAAAATATTGACAGAAATTCGGATATTTAATAAACTAATATGATAGCTGAGTGTCACAATTAGTTGTGTTTTAAATAAAATGTTTTTTAAATTCAGAAAGGGAGGTAGTGTAAAATGGCAGTAAAAGTAGGGATTAACGGTTTTGGCAGGATTGGGCGACTGGTGTTAAAAGCCGGATTGGAAAACAAAAATTTAGAGTTTGTGGCGGTAAACGATTTAACCGACGCAAAAACCCTGGGACATCTTTTCAAGTATGATTCCACCTTTGGAACTTTTCCGGGCACCGTGGAAGTTAAGGATGATAATTTAATCATCAATGGCAAGAAAATTAAGGTGGTTGCCCAAAAAGATCCGGCGCTGCTGCCTTGGAAAGAATTGGGTGTGGCTATCGCCATCGAGTCCACCGGCCGGTTCACCGATGCCGACAAAGCCAAAGCGCATCTTACGGCCGGAGCAAAAAAAGTAATTATTACCGCTCCGGCAAAAGGCGAAGATATTACGATCTGTATGGGGATCAACGAAGAGAAATACGATCCGGCGAAACATACGATTATTTCCAACGCCTCTTGCACCACCAACGCCTTGGCGCCGTTGGTTAAGGTATTACACGAAAATTTTGGTCTTAAACGGGGTTTGATGACCACGATTCATTCTTACACCAACGACCAGGTTATTTTGGATTTTCCGCATAAGGATTTGCGGCGGGCGCGGGCGGCCGCTCTTTCCATGATTCCGACTTCGACCGGCGCGGCCAAAGTTATCGGTGCGGTAATCCCGGAATTAAAAGGAAAATTGGATGGTTTAGCGATTCGGGTGCCGACCCCCAATGTTTCTTTGGTTGATTTTGTAGCTGAATTAAGTAAAGCGGTGACTAAAGAAGAAGTTAACGCCGCTTTCAAGAAAGCCAGCGAAGGCAAGTTGGGAAAATATTTAGAGTATTCGGATTTGCCTTTGGTTTCCCGTGATTTTAACGGTAATTCCAAGTCTTCTATCTACGATTCCGGTTCGACTTATATTGTCGAAGGAACGTTGGTGAAGATTTTAGCCTGGTACGACAACGAATGGGGTTATTCTAACCGGGTTATCGATCTGGCGGCATATATTTTCGAAAAAAGTTTTATTGGAGCAGCAAAGTAAATTATTTTGTGCCAAAAAAGCAGGTCGTGGGTCATGAGTTTTGAGTCTTGAGCTTAAAAGATTCGATTCTTTAAGTCTCACTACACAAGACACAAGACTCATGACTTGTTTTCACTAGTTATGCTGAAGAGGTGGTTGCGATGTTAAAAAAAACGATTAAAGATTTGAATTTAGCCGGCAAGCGAGTTTTGGTTCGGGTTGATTACAACGTTCCTTTGGATGAGAACGGAAACATTACCGATAACAATCGCATCGCTGCTTCTTTGCCGACTATAAAATATTTACTGGAGAAGAAAGCCAAGATCATTCTTCTTTCGCATCTTGGCCGGCCGAAAGGCCAGTCGCAGGAAAAATATAGCTTGAAACCGGTAGTGAAGACGTTGTCCGGTTTGTTAGGCCGGGAAGTTAAAATGGCGGCCGATTGTATTGGTCCGGAAGTAAAAAAACTGGTTAACGGTCTAGTTGCCGGCGATGTTCTTTTGTTGGAAAATTTACGGTTTCACAGTGAGGAAGAAAAAAATGATCCGCAGTTTAGTAAAACTTTAGCCGAATTAGGCGAGGTTTTTGTCCAGGATGCTTTTGGCACGGTGCATCGGGCGCATGCTTCGACGGAAGGGATTACCAAATATTTTTCTCCGGAAACTATGGGCGCTGGGTTGCTTTTAGAAAAAGAAATTAATTATCTTAGTCAGGCTTTGGAGAAGGCGGCCCGTCCGTTTTTGGCTATTTTGGGCGGGGCGAAGGTTTCGGATAAAATAGGGGTAATCGAAAATTTGATCAGCAAGGTAGATATTTTAATTATTGGCGGAGCGATGGCTTACACATTCCTCAAAGCTCACGGGGTAACGGTAGGCAAATCTTTAGTTGAAGAAGATAAAGTAGAATTAGCCCGGCAGCTTTGGAAGAAAGCTGAAGCGGCCAGAGTAAAAATTGTTTTGCCGTTGGATCATCTCATTGTGGAAAAAATTGATCCGCAAGCCCAATCCAAAGAAACGGAAGATGCCGATATCCCGGATGGTTGGATTGGGGTCGATATCGGTCCTCTGACTATTGACCGCTGCAGGCCGTTTATTTTAACGGCGAAAACGATTATCTGGAACGGGCCGTTAGGAATTTTTGAGATGGAAAAATTTGCCCAGGGAACTTTGCAGGTGGCGAAATTGTTGGCGGAAGCCACAGGAAAAGGGGCGCTTAGCATAATCGGCGGCGGTGACTCGGTGGCGGCGGTGAAGAAAGCCGGTGTAGCCGAACAGATCAGTCACATCTCCACCGGTGGCGGAGCCTCGTTAGAGTTTCTGGAGGGCAAAAGTTTGCCCGGCTTGGCGGCGCTGCCGGATAAGTAAAGTATATTAATTTCCCCCTTTGATAAAGGGGGATTAAGGGGGTTGGGTTTTGACTTTTAAACTCCCCTAACCCCTCTTTTATAAAGAGGGGAATTAAAACTCCGACTAACTTGTAATATTTTAAAAATGCAGAAACCTTTATTGCTAATGATTTTGGATGGTTGGGGATGTTCGCCGGAGAAGAGCGGTAACGCGATCGCTATGGCCCGTAAGCCCAATTTTGACCGCTGCTGGAGTAGTTATCCGCATACGCAGTTGTTGTCCTGCGGTGAGGCGGTGGGTTTGCCGGATGGACAGATGGGGAATTCCGAGGTTGGGCATTTGAATATTGGGGCTGGCCGGGTGGTCTATCAAATTTTCACCAAAATTAGTTTGGCGGTGCGCAATGGCACGTTTTTCCAGAATGAAGTTCTTTTGGGAGCGATGAGGAATGCAAGAGAAAAAAATAGCGCTCTGCATTTAATGGGCTTGATTTCCGATGGCGGGGTGCATAGTCATCTGGAACATCTGTATGCGATTTTAGAGCTGGCGAAAAAAGAAAAAGTAGAAAAAGTTTTTATTCATGCGCTTCTGGACGGCCGCGATGTCGGGCCGCGGAGCGCTCTCCAGTATCTTCAGGAGCTGGAAGATAAGATTCAGCAGTTAGGCGCCGGCAAAATTGCCACTGTCGGCGGACGCTATTGGGGGATGGACCGGGACAATCGTTGGGAGCGGGTAGAACGGGCTTATCGTTGTCTGACCAAAGCTGAAGGATTAGCGGCCAAAACTGCCCGGGAAGCGATCGAAACCGGCTATCGCCGGGGGGAAAACGATGAGTTTATCCAGCCGGCGGTGATTGTCGATGCCGGCGGTAAACCGGTGTTTACTTTGTCCGACAACGATTCATTTATTTTTTTCAACTTTCGTCCGGATCGCGCCCGGCAAATTACCCGGGCTTTAACGCTGCGGGATTTTAAAGAATTCCCGCGGGAAAAATTTCCAAAATTATACTTTGTTTCTCTGGTCCAATACGATGAAACATTGTCTTTGCCGGCGGCTTTCCCGCCCGATACGGTGGCGGTAAAATTATGTTTGGGGGAATATTTAAGTAAAAAAGGGCTTAAGCAGCTGCGGATTGCCGAAACAGAAAAATATGCCCATGTTACTTATTTTTTCAATGCGATGGAAGAAGTTTCTTTCCCGGGAGAAGACCGGATTTTGGTTAATTCTCCGAAAGTGGCTACCTACGACTTGAAACCGGAGATGTCGGCGAAAGAAGTAACGGTCAAACTCTTAGAGGCGTTAGCCTTGGATAAATATGCTGTGATTATCCTCAATTATGCCAACCCGGATATGGTCGGGCATACCGGTTTTATTCCGCAGACTGTTCAGGCGATTGAGGTTTTGGATAATTGTCTCGGGCAGGTAGTCGGGGCGGTCAACCGGCGTGGCGGCCTGGTCATGATTACTGCTGATCACGGTAACGCCGAAAAGATGCTGGACGAAAACGGCAAACCTTTCACCGCCCACACCAATGATCTCGTCCCGTTTATTCTGGTCAGTGACCGCCTAAAGGAACGAAGACTGCGCCCCGGCGGCCTTCTCGGCGATATTGCCCCGACGATATTAGAAATCTTAGGTTTGGAAAAACCTACAGAGATGACCGGGCAAAGCCTGCTGGAACTGGCTACGGTAGAAATTAGGGAGATACGAAGTTGAAAATTGAAGGGATAATTTGGTTTGATGACATCGTTGAAAAACTCCTACGAAAACATAATATTAAACAAGACGAGGTTAGAGAACTTTTAAATAATGAGCCAGGTTTTAGGTTTGTGGAAAAAGGGCATCATCCTGGAGAGAATGTTTATGCGGCAATGGGACAGTCGGATAGTGGGCAATATTTGATTGTTTTCTTTGTTTTTAAGGCCGGTGGACAGGCTTTAATTATATCCGCGCGGACTATGACCAAATCAGAAAGGAGGTTATATGACCAAAAGTAAAAGTTCACTCTCTCATGTGACATCTTACAAAGAGATCGGGGAATTCTGGAATACGCATGATCTGGCCAAATTTTGGGGTAAAACCAAAGAAGTGTCTTTCAAAGTAGAACTTGAGTCGGAAGCAACTTATTATCCGGTGGATAACACACTTTCAGAAAAAATTCGAACTATAGCCTTGAAACACGGCGTATCGGCAGATACATTGATCAATCTTTGGATACAGGAAAAACTTCAAGGACAAAAAATTTAAGTCAGAGGAGAAAAAAATGTTATTTTATCCAGTTTTAATTTTGCATGTGATCGCCTGTATCAGTTTAATTTTGATTGTGCTTCTGCAAGCCGGAAAAAGCGCTGGTTTGGCCGGACTCTTTGGCGGCGGCGGGGGGGATAATGTTTTTTCCACTCCGAGCGGCGGCTCATTCTTGAAAAAAGTTACCATCACCACGGCGGCAATCTTCGCTTTAACTTCGCTTACTTTAACCGCGCTTTCCACCCGGACGCCCAGCCGCAGTGTAGTCGAACGTTTAGGGGGAGGACAACAAATGCCGATAACTTCCCAACCACCGGCGCCAGAAGTCCCGGCAGAAGCAACCCCAGCCCCAACTGCTCCCACTCCACCAGCGGAGAAAAAATAGAGACGTTATTCTTAAATTTCCCCCTTTGATAAAGGGGGATTAAGGGGGGTTATGTTCTGACTTTCAAAACTCCCCTAACCCCTCTTTATTAAAGAGGGGAATTATAAAAGCCTGCACCGAAGGTAATTTCTCTCTACTTTTACCTATACCTATATCTGATAATATTAGCCGGGATGGCGGAACTGGCAGACGCGTACGTTTGAGGGGCGTATGAGGCAACTCGTGGGGGTTCAAGTCCCCCTCCCGGCAAAATTTCCCTCATTTTTTCTTTAATCCTTTCGCTCGGCTTTCCCGCCGGTTCTTCATTGTTACCCATCCATAAAAATCTTTAAAAATATAAATAAACCTTGAAAAATTCGGGTTTTCCTTATATACATTCTATTAGTTTAGGCCTTTTTTCTATGCCGTATACCCGAAAGGCCTATTGACAATCTGAGGTTTAGCGGTAACATATTATTGAGTAGCAAAAAAACAAGGAAATTTTGGCCGGGGGGTAAGTAAATTATGATAAAAAAAATTTTAAAGAAAATTTTGGGAGCGCTGGTCCTTATTTTAGCGGTGACCAACGTTTATGCCGTTTACGATCATTTGGAAGTAAAAGTTGATCCGCTAACCACGCCGAAAGGCAGTCTTACCGATGTTACGCAAAGTATCGGATTTTCGATAAAAGTTACTGCGCTGCATACCGATGGAACAAAAGTTATTACCGGTGACGGCGCCTATACGCAAGTTAAGTTTACTTGCAGCGGCGGGTTAACCATTGCCAACAAAAATCTTTCTTCCGGCGAAGTCACAGTCGCTAATGTTATTTTTAATAATCCTGGTAATCAAACTATCGAGGTCAGTGATGTTTACGATCCTACGATCAATCACGGCTTCCTGAATCTCACTGTTCACCGCTATGTCGACAACTTTGTGGTCAGCGCTGTTTCACCGGTGACAGCCGGCACACCGTTTAATCTTTCGATTACTGCTCAAGATAATACCGCAGCAATTGCCACTACATTTAATGACGATGTCACTCTGAAGGCAAACATCGGTGATCTGAGTCCGGTAACTATTTCCAAAGCCGATTTTATCGGCGGGATCGCTAATGTGGCAATCAGGTTATACGGAGCCGATCCAATCAACCGGCAGAATGCTGTTACTGTGACCAATACGGTTACTTATCCCGGTCAAGCTTCGGCCCCGAAAGGGGTAAGCAATTCTCTCACGGTCAATCCTTTGGCTTATCAACGGGTAATGCTGCTTTTCCCCGGTGAAACTTTAACACCAGGCACAAATCCCGGCAAGAATGGCACACCCAATCCTAATTTGTCTGGCGCTTATTTTGAAGATGACGGACTGACGGATAAAAGGATAAAAGTTATTGCCGTTGATCAGTATTGGAACCCCGTGTTGGGTAATCCTAACGCGCCGATTTCGTTTGCTTCTGATATTGGTACTGATATTTTGCCGGCCAACATGACGATGACCTCTAATACTAAGATTTTTACCGGCAATACGGTTGGCGAAGTGGTGCGTTTTTTATGGGCTGGCCAACATACGATTACCGTTACTGAGAGCATTAACAGTTCAAACAGTGTCAGCAGTGTAAAAATAGAAAATGCCGGTATATACGAGTTTTGGTTTGAACCGGGGACTTTAGCCAATCGGATACCTGATCAGGTAACCACTACCCCCTTTGCGCTCAAAGTTACTGCCCGGGATGCGGCCGGTAATATTGTCGTCAATTATAACGGAACACAAACCCTTGCTCCTTCCACCGGCGCCGGCACTATTGATGCTGACCCCAGCGATATTACTCCTCAGGATGTAATTACTTTTACTAACGGGGTCTGGAACGGATCAGTAAGGATGACCAAGAAAGCTTCCGGAGGCGCCTATATCAGTATTGATGACCTGGCTGGACATACGGGACGTACCCAGGGAACTGTTGTCAATGGGCTGAACTTTGATTTCCGGGTTGTTCCGGGCGCTTTCAATAAATTTTTAGTGTTAATGGGAGAAACTTATACCCCGGGTATTTATCCAGGATATAGCGGTGGTCCCGCGCCTGTGGATGTTGGCCAGCAAGTCATTGCCACGGTTCGGGCGATCGATGATTTCTGGAATGTGGTCAGCGGCCCTTCGGTACAGGTGCCGGTAACCATCTCCTGTCCCAGCGGATATTTTGAAATCGAACCGGCTGATCAAGGGAAAACTTTGCCGGCTACCGGTGAAGATACTTTTCGAGTGAAATTTCGCACCCATGGTTCTCAGCGGATTGTGGCCATAGATCCCGGCGCGCATACGGGAACTAGCAATGATATTATGGTTCATTCCTTAGCTTACACCAATTTGGTTCTGGTTGCCCCCGGGGAAACTCTCGACCCCGGTGTGCCGCCGAGTATTGATCCGGATGGGAAAAGCGGAGCGCCAACTATCCAGACCGCCGGTGAGAATTTTACCGTTAGTGTTGTTGCGGTGGATAGTTATTGGAACCCGATTGAAAATCCTCCATATCCCAAGATTGGTTTTACGTCCTCGGATGGCAGTCCAGGTTTCCCGACCGGCAATCCCAATATCCAAATGGGGACCGCTGATCAGAATTTTCTGCTGAGTTTGGGCACTTTGGGATACCAAACCTTGACTGTTACCGATCAAGCGGCCCCGGCAAAAACAAATACGGTAAGCATCCAGATTATTCCCGGCGCTGTTCATCATTACGCGTTGAGCGCCATTTCCTCTCCGCAAAATGCGGGGGTTTCGTTTAATCTGACTATTCAGGCGCAAGATCAATTCAACAATCTCACTTCCACCGATGTGCTGGTCAATTTGAATTCTTCTACCGGCGCCGGCACTTTCATTCCCTCCGCCATCCAATTAATCGGCGGGGTGGGAACCAGCGCAGTGACTGTTTACAAAGCCGATCCGGCGGTGATCCTGACGGCGATCGATGTTTACGGTCGTAAGGGTGTAAGTAACAGTTTTAAAGTTTCCGCCGGCGGTTATAAGAAATTGGTACTACTTCTACCGGGGCAGTCGGCTGCGCCGGGTATCGCTCCGGGGAAAACCGGTATTCCTGTTCCTTCCACGGTAGGATTGGGTGTGCCGATGTCGGTGCAGGCCTGTGATGAATGGTGGAATCCGGTGGCGATTATCAAAAGTATCAAGTTAAGCAGTGACAATTTTGCTTTGTTTACGGCGGGAGAAAATCTGACTCTTAATCCGCAGGGTACAGTTTTCACCGATGTAGTGCTAAAAACAGCGGCTGCGCATACAATTAAAGCGGAGGATAGCAGTAATACCACAATTTATGATACGAGCACGATTACCGGTTATGCGGGAGTTTTCGCTCGTTTACAGCTGGTTTTACCCGGTGAAACACCGCAGCCGGGCGGCAACGAACCGGATGGGAAAGTCGGCGCACCTACAGACCAAACGGCTGGAGTATTATTTACTCCGGCGGTTTACGCAGTTGATCAGTTCTGGAATCGGATCAGTTCGGTTAATGGGGAAATGGTGCATCTTAAGTCCAGTGACGGTTCCCTGGATCTGAATCCGCCGCTGAATCAAGACGGTTCTTTTGTCAACGGAAAAATCGCCTTTGATATATTTATCGGGAATAGCGGTCTGATTGATTTAACCGCTTCAAATTTAAGCGATCCCAGTAAAACTTTACAGACCGTATCTTTAACGGTGCGGCCAGGAGCGGTTTATGAAATTACTGTTCCTTCCGAAACTGTGGCCGGCGTTCCTTTTATGATGAAAATTAGATTGGTAGATTCGGGTACAAAAAATTTGGTTAATGCCAATAATTCGTTTACTTTAAAAGTGTTTTTAACCAACGGTGATGCGGCCAGCGGTGTTCTGGAGGTAGTTACCGGTGTGTTGAGCGGTGGAGAAGCAACGATCAATAGTCAGGTTTACAATTATGTGGAAAGAATCAAAATTCGGATTACCGATCCTTTTAATCGGCTTTCTTACACTGAACCAATAAATGTTGTTCCCGGAACACTCTATTACGATTTTGAGGTCCCGGCGCAAGCCGTGGTTGGTCCTCCCACCCGTTTTCCGGTGAACATCTTCCTTAAGGAAGGTAATACCAGAACTTTGGTGAAGAGTATGGATCGGCAGGTAAACATTTACATCTATTCTGCGGTAACCGGTATTGAAGGAGAAGGTGACTGGCCGGTGCACAATGTTAACCTTTTCCAGGGTAAGGCTAGTTTTGAACAAAGCTATACTAAAGCGGAAAATGTTTATATTGTAGCCAAAGATACCGCCGGGTTAAACGGGGTCAGCGCGATTTTCCCGATGGTTGCCGATACTTACAAAAAAGTGCAGATTTTGGCTCCCGGTGAGGAATCGGCGGCCGGGACAAAATCGGTTACCGGCAAGAAAGGGGCGGCTTTAAAACAACAGGTGCAAATACCTTTCCCGGTAACGGTTCGGGCCGTAGATCAATTTTGGAATTTAGTTGGTAATTATAACAGCGGGAAAGTTACCTTAAGTTCTACCGACGATAAATCTTTAAATGAAACCAATCCGGTCAATCAGGGATCTTCTTTTGTCAATGGCGAGATAGCTTTTAATATCTCGCTAATCAATACCGGGGCGATCAAAGTTACCGCAATGGACACTAATAATTTGGAGAAATTACCCCAGGATGTGGTTATTCCGCTTTCCCAGGTGCTTTACGAAATAATCACGCCGGCTTCGGTGCTTTCCGGCCCGCCACCGACCTTTGAGTTAACCGTGCGCTTAAAAGACGCGGATACGGGTGGAAACATCCCAAGCTCCAATAGTTTTACTCTCACCCCGCTTAAACCCAATTTGGAGCCGGCCACCGGCACATTGAGCGTAACGAACAGTAATTTAAACAGCGGAGTAGTGGTAATCACCGGTCAAAGTTACAATGTAGCGGAAAAAATTGTGATTAAAATTGTGGATAATATGGGTAGAACCGCCTATAGCAATGTGATTGATGTTCAGCCGGAAGGCGTTTATTATGCGGTTACTGTGCCGAAGGAAAGCCGGGTTGGTCCACCGGATACCTTTGCTTTTAATGTTCAATTAAGGGATAAAAACACCCACAATGTTGTTCCGCAGATTAACCGGAAAATTACTATTGAACCGTATTTCTCAGCCACGGGCCTATTGGCGGCCGGCAGTCTGGGGGTTAGTTCCGCCCAGTTGACGAAAGGGGAAACAATCATCAATCAGTCGTTTACCAAAGTGGGAGCGGTCTATTTCCGGGTTTATGATGAGACCGGAGCGGATGCTTTAAGCAACATCATAAATTTCTTGCCGGGAGCGGTAGCCGAAGTCAACATCGTTGCACCTCCGATGATGGAAGCCGGAGAAACCAAAGACATTACGGTCTCCTTAAAAGATGCTTATCAAAACCAGGTAAATGGGCAGACCGTTAATTTTATAATGATGGATAATTTAGCCATGCTGGATTCCAATGCTTTGCTTAGTGATGCTCTGGGAAACGCTACATTAAAATTTACGGCTAAACTTACGGCGAACGGTCAAAGCCGGATTAAGATTACTCTCGGACAAATCGAAAAAATCATCTCAATCAAAATTCTGGGAGCGCCGGTCACCAGCCTGGTGACGAACGGTGTTTACAATGAACTTCCCGATAATGCCTATATTAAGCCCAGCACCTTGCTGTCTTTAAATTCGGAGACGGAGATTGGGTTGGATAAAATTTATTATCGTATTGATAGCGGCGATTGGCAGATTTATACCGGTCCTTTTACCATCAAGGATGTCGGTGTTCATCGGATAGAATATTACGCTGTGGATAGCAGCACCAATATCGTGCATAGCGAAGCAGTTAAAGCCAGCAAGATTCTTTATGTCAGCCGTGAAGAGACCGGATATAATAGTCTGGTCAATTATCCCAACCCTTTCCGGGCGGGAGAAGAGTTTACCAATATTGAATACAAATTGGAAAACGATGCCGATGTGACGATCACCATTTACAATTTATTGGGTGACCTGGTCTGGCAGGAAAGTTTTCTGCCTGGTCAGAAGGGAGGTCAGGGAGGAGAAGATATTGTTAATTCTATTCCCTGGTGGGGAAGAAACAATAATGGAATTACTGTTGGCAATGGGGGGTATATATGTCAATTAGAAAACAAAACTACCGGACAAAAAATGCGCCGCAAAATTGCGGTGCGCAAGTAACGATTTTCCCCTCTCCCCTTGTGGGAGAGGGCCATGGTGAGGGGTCAAGGGAGAGGAAGACAAAAGGAGTAGTTCTTCTAATCGTGTTTCTTTTCTTAACTGTTTCTCTTTCTTCAGCCAAAGATTATTACGGCCAGCCCAGCGACTATTTGCAGTATGGCGCCGGAGCGCGTTCTCTGGCTATGGGCGGGGCTTATGTGGGGTTGGCCGATGATGCCAGCGCTCCCTATTGGAACCCGGCCGCTTTGGCTTTGTTGGACGATTACCAGTTGATGACGATGTATGCGCCGTTTTTTGAACAGACCCAGTATAATTTCCTTTCGGCGATACTGCCGATGGGTCCGCGCGGGGGGATTGGCATCGCCGATACGATGCTTTACTCCACAGGTTTTGACGAACGGAGCAATTTGAACGAAATCATCAGCAGCAATAATTCCATCCTGCATAATACGGTGGTGGCTGCTTATGGGAATAGAATCAAAGATGTTTGCTATGGGATAAACTTAAAATTATTGCAGGAGAAAAATTTTGGTATTTCCGGCAGTGGTAACGGTATCGATCTGGGCCTGATGTATCAACCATGGGATCTATTAACAGTGGGGGTGGTTTACAACAATGTTATCCGGCCGCAGCTTACTTTGGTGAAAGAAAAAAATGTCTACGGACGGATATTAAAAATTGGGGCAGCGACGCATTTTTTACAGCGTAAATTTTTAGTTACTTTAGATGGGAATAAGGCTGAACTGGAGGATTTTTACTATACCATGGGCACGGAATATTCTCCGTGGAAAGAACTGAGCTTTCGGATGGGTCTTAATCATCGTTCCGAACTCACTTATGGTCTAGGACTGCGGATTAATCCGATGACTGTTGACTATGCTTTCAGCAATCATGAGTTGGGCGGGTTGCATAAGTTTACCTTAACTTTGAAATGGGGTAATGTTTACGAGGCTTCGGCTAAACCGACGATTAAATCGGAAAACAAGACTATCGTCTTGAACGGTTTATACAATGAACTGGAGTTTAATACCGATTTGCCCAATTTTGTGGTGCAGAATTGGAGTCTGGATATCAAAGACAATAAAGGGAACCTGGTTCGTCATTTGTTCGGCGAGTTAAATCCGCCGAAAAAAATAATTTGGGATATGCGCGATGAACAGGGGCGGCCGATAAAAGAAGGGAAATATCGGACCAGTTTTGCGGTTAATTATAAGAATGGTAAAGAGTGGCATGAGTCAAGAACGATAAAAATGTCTTCCCCGTCGGCCGGCAAGAACGAATTAGTTGTGGAGATGATCGGTCAGCCGTCGCCGGTGCCCGTTGCCGCCGAGCAGGAACCGCTGCTGCCTAATTCAGAGGCGCAAACCGCTCCTGAAAACCCAAATCCGGAAAATGCCGGTCCGGAACAAAATAATGAAAATCAAAATAACACTGGACAAATTGCGCCAAATCAATAATATATATTAAGAATTAAAGTGGTCGTATGGGTGATTCAATGAATCGCCCATACGATCGGTTTTTTACCCGAACAAAATTTAATTTATAGGAATTTCAATGTTGTTGAAGTGTTCCCCCTTTTGAAAGGGGAATTTAAGTTCACGCTAAGGAATTTCAATGTTCATTGATGGTAAAGCTAATTTGTTTTTGACTTTGTAGTTTGCCGATTTATCGGTGTTTTAAGATAAATGGGGCAACTACGATGATGTAGGGCAGGGCTTTAGCCCTGCGGTTTTAAAGACGCAAGCCTAAAGGCTTGCCCTACAAAATCAACAATAAAAATTTGCCGGTTAAGGTAAAGTTCCGAGCGCAGCTCGGACTAAGTTGCAATCAACGCGCAATCGCAATTTTGAAAAATAATAAACAAGAGGAGATTGTAACGATGAGATTAGCAAGAAAAATCAGGCAGTTGGTTCTATTAAATGGATTTTCTCTAATTTTTGCCTTTTCTATTTTGGGAAATGGTTTTGCGTATCCCAGTAAAGAGGAATCAAAACAATGGCAGTTGGCGAATAACAATATTTTAACCCGGAATTGGGATGCGGCGGCCAGTGAATACCGCTCTTTTTTACTGCAATATCCCCGTAGTTCCAAGGCCGACTCGGCTTTGTATATGCTGGCCGAGATCGCTTTCCAACAAAAAAGGTATGCTCAATCGGCAAAACTCTGGCAAAAAGTGATTTCTTCTCATCCGGCTGACCGTTATTTATTTTTGAGCGCTAATTATCGTTTGGGGGAATGCTACTACAACTTAAAGAAATATTTGCCGGGCATCGATTATTTTATGCTGGTGAAGAGAAGCGAGAATAAATCGCTGGCCGCCGAGGCTACCCGTTCCATCGGTTTGGCCTACCTGGCTTTGGAAGAAAAACAAAAAGCCGAGGAGTTTTTTCTCGATACACTGCAGTTTTCCCCGAGCTATCAAAACGAACCCAGCTTGGTCCTGCCTTTGGGTTTAATCTATTTAGAAAGAGGAGATTATCAAAAGGCTTTAAAATATTTTTCTTTAAATAAGGAAGATAAAACCTACAATTTTTACAAAGGCGTGACCTTGCGTTGTCTGAATGAGACGATTGCGGCTTCTCAGATGTTTAAAGATATCGTGGAAAAGAATTCTAAGACTATCTGGGCGGAGAAAGCCCAATTTCAGATGGGGGAAGCCTATTTTCAAGCCAAGGAATATGATTTGGCTAAAGATTGTTTTACGAAAGTGTTTAAAAATTATATAGACAGTCCTCTGCTGCCCGGTGTTCTTTACCGGTTGGGGTGTATCTACTTTGCCCAGGAACAATATCCACTGGCGGTGTTAAAATGGAAAGAGTTGGTTGATAAATATCCGGACAGCGAGTTCTTCAATCCAGCCAGATTTTTGTTGGCGGAAAGTTCTTTCCGGCAGGAAAATGTTGTTCAGGCGATGGCCGATTATGCGCAGGTAGCCAGTGACGATTTAGCGATGGATGTGCAGTATAAAATTATTTATTCTTTAGCTTTGCAGGATCAGTATGAACCGGCGGTGGCCAAAGCAGATAAATTTTTAAAAGACTATCAATGGGGACAATTAGCGGCCAACGTTTACATTATCAAAGGGTATTGCCTTTATAAATTGTCCAATTATCAGGAAGCGATTCTGGAATATCAGAAGATCATCGATCGGTTTCCCAATTCTTTGTTTCAGGACAAAGCTTTATATTTAATGAGTATCGCTTATTTCCGTTCCCAGCTCTACGCGGAGATCATTACCAATGTCTATCAGATCTTAAAGTTAGCCCCGCCCAGTCCAACCCGCTGGCAGGCGGAGACTTTTTACTGGATTGCCGAGGCTTATTATCTCTTAAAACGCTATGATTTAGCCCGAATCACTTATGAGATGGTTTTAAAGAATTATTCCAATACGAATTTACTGCCTTATGCCCAGCAGGGGGTGGCCTCTTGCTATGAGAAGTTGGGTAATTACGAACAGGCCTTGCTGGCTCAGGCGAAGGTTTTAGCTCTCTCTAAAGAAATGAAGAATAAGGATGTGCAAAAATCGTCGGTCCTGGAGACCGCCGATATTCTTTTTAATAAAAGAGATTATGAAAAAGCGATCGCTTATTACGAAGAGTTTGTCAGTAAAAATTCTAACGATGCCAAAACCGCTTACGCTCTTTACCAGGAGGGGACGGCTCTTCACCGGTTGGAATATTTTAGCGAGGCGATTAAAAAGTGGCTCCAGCTGATTAATAATTTTCCCCAAGACGAGTTGGTGGTCAAGGCTCTGTTTCAAGTCGGTAAGACATTTTTTGGCTTAGGCGATTATGCCCAGGCCGAATCAATGTTTAGAAAAATCATCGAAGTTTATGCCCAGGATAAGGTGTCGGTTAAAGAGGCGTTATTGCTTTTGGCGCAGAGCTTCTATAATCAGGGAAAAATTGATCAGGCCATCGAACAGTATAAGGTTTTTCTGGAAAAAAATCCCACCGATACCCGGATTAAGGAAGTTAATGAACTGCTGGAAATGTGTTATTACCGGCAGGGCCGGGAAAAAGGCGATCTGCTTGGTTTGGTGGAAAAATTTCCCCAGAGTCAGTTTAGCGCCGATGTTTATTGGGAATACGGGGCGGAGGCTTTTAACGACAAAAACTATTCAAAGGCTCTGGAATATATGAATAAGCTTTTATTGAATTTCCCGGAAAGCGAGCGGGCCGAAAAAGCGCTTTTTTATCAGGCGGAAAGCTATTATTGTTTGAAGGATTACCCGCCGGCGGTGATGAAATACAAAAATTATATTCAGAATTTCCCCAAAACAGCTTTAACCGGTAAAGCCCAATTTCAGATTGGTGTCTGCTATTTTGAGGCCGCCGATTATGTTCAAAGCGCGATAGCGTTTAGTAAATTCATCGAGGCGTATCCGGAATCCCCCCTGGTCAGGGATGCCTTGTTAAATATTCCGCTTTGTTATCGGAAGGATCGCCAACCCTTGCAAGCGGTTCAATCCTATCTTAATTTTATTCAAAGATATCCCAAAGATGAAAAAGTTCCCTTTCTTTTAATCCAGGTTGGAACAATTTATGAAGAACAGGAAGATTATCTGAAAGCGGTCGAGAATTATCAAAAGATCTCCGCGGATAAACCGGAACGGTGGGAGGCGCTTTTAGCGATCGGGCGTTGTTATCAGAAAATTAAAGCGGAAGATAAAATGGAGAATGTTTTAAAAGAATTAAGTCAGAAGGCTTCCCTGAATAATAAATATCGTCTCGCCGGCTTATTTTTGCTGGCGGAACTTTATGAAAAGAATGGGACAGTGAACAAAAGTATCGAACTTTATCGGGACATCGTTCAACACAGTGAAGATAAAAACTGGACCGGGTTAGCTCAGGAAAAAATTAGTTCATTACAAGGAGGGAAACAATGAAAGATTTGGTAGTAAAAGAAATTTTTATGCACAGTCCGGCGATTATGGCGATACTTTTTTTGTGCGGGTTGGCGCTGGTTACTTATGTGCTGGAGAGGTTGTGGTTTTACCATTCGATCGGGAAAATAAAAGAGGATTGGTGGCGGCAACTGAAAGGATTGGTGGCGCAAAATAAAATCAAGGAAGCGATCAGTTATTGCGTGGAGGATGGAAGGCTTTTTGCCAAAATAATTAAATCCGGATTGGAAAACATCGCTATTTCCCGGGTTCATGTGGAAGAAACCCTGTCGATTGGGAAAGAACGGATGTTGTTGTCGCTGAGAAAACGGCTGGGTCTTTTCGGCACCCTGAGTTTCGTTTCTCCCTTGTTAGGATTGTTGGGCACAGTCTTGGGAATAATGCAGGCTTTTAATGATCTGGCCCTCTCCGGTTCGGGCGGCCCGACCATTGTGGCGAGAGGTATTTCCCAGGCTTTAGTTGCCACGGCGGCCGGCATTATCATCGCTGTGCCTTCCGCGGTCGCTTATAATTATTTTACCTATCGGCTCAGGGATATCATGTCTAAGGCTGATACGCATATCCAGGAATTAATTTTAGCTATTTACGGGAGACCACAATAAAATGCGTAAAGTGTCCAGCGAGAAAGGCGATAGTGAGGATTTAGCCGAAATCAACGTGATCCCTTTAATGGATTTGGCGTTGGTTATGATCGTGGTGTTGATGATCATTTCGCCGATGGCGATGCAATCAATGATTAACATTCATCAAGCTAAAACGGTCCAAAGTTCTGCTGCTTCCAGTAAAAAACCGCTCTATTTGGAAATAACCGAACAAGGGATTCGGCTTAATTCGCAAAGGATTGCTTCGGATAAAGATCTCTATTTTACCTTAATCGGCGAGGCAAACAGCCCGGAGTCGACCGGCTCGATCATTGTCACCGCCCGGCCGCAGGTTTTGCACGGCCGCTTGGTCCAGGTGTTGGATTTGATTAAGCAAAGCGGGATAAAAAAGATTTCCTTTTTAAAACACAAATAATGAAAACTACAAAATTTCCAGACTTTCCTTTAGCCGGAGTAAATATTGTGCCGTTGATTGATATCGCCCTGGTTTTGTTAATTATTATTATGATAACCTCGCCGGTTTTAAATATCCCTACTCTTTTTTTAAAACTGCCGAAGGCCTTAACCACGGAAACGAAAGAAAGAAATATTACCATCACTTACACCAAAAGTCATCAGCTGGCAATTAATGCTGATCTTGTTGAGCTGAATTCTTTAGTTCCGGTCTTGAGAAAAATGTTAAGACCAAAACGGGATGTTTTGGTAATCATTCGGGCCGATGAAGGGCTGACTGTTGGCGAGGTGGAGGAGTTGTTAGAAATAGTTACGATAAAGGCTGGAGCTAAACGGGTGGCCGTGGCCACTCAACAGAAGACGGATGGGGTGAATTATGGAGGAAGTTAGAGACCGGCAGTTCCAAAGGGAATTAACTTGCTGGACGATTGCCTGCCTGTTGTCCTGTCTGTTGTTTTTATGGAGAGGAAATTTGTTTACTTCCAGTATGCCGATCAGTAATTTTCTGGTGGACATCGATTTTATTGTTCTGGAAGAGAGTCTGCCGGCCGCTCCTCTTGCGGTTGAACCGGTGAAGGAAAAGAAAGGCTTTCTGACCCAACTGCGGGATTTAATTGATCTCAATAAATCTTCTCCCAAACCGGCTGTTTCGCAAAAAATAAAAATTGAAACCGCAAAAGTAAATCTTGCCGGGACTAAAAAAATTATCGATAAAGGAACATTTAAAAAAGCTGATTTTTCTAAGACCGATTTGCTCGGTGATTCAGAACAGTTGGTCAGCAAACATTCCGGCGAATCCATTTCTTTGGGCGACTCAGGAGAAAAATATTCTAACAATAAGCCCAAACTTCAAAACAAAGTTTATCAGATTGCCAAGAAAGACCTGCCGTTTGCCATAGACAATAGAGGCGCTGATTCCCTTTCTATGGAAAATGTTGATTATCTGCCGGTGGGAAGGGTGACGACCAAATCGGTAAAAACATTAGAAAGCGGCGGGAAGGTCTATCAGGATAGAGGCCGGATCAAGATCGACACATTGAATACCGGCGGCGGCGGTGATCTCGCTTCGTCCGCTGATACCCTCTCCGACGTATCCGGCGGCAGCGCTGTTGGCGGAAGTATGGGAGGGAGCAGTATTACCCCAGGTAGTAGTGGGGGGACGAGCGGCTTGAGAAGCGGCGACAGTTCCGGAACCGGTCCGGCCGACAACAGTTCCGGGCGGGGTGGACGGAGTTTTTCCGGCTACCGGACTGAAGCCGTCGAAGGTGTTTCTGTGAATATCCCAGGCGGCGGATCGTCCGCCGAGGGCGGATCTTCGGGGTTGGGAAAAAGTAGTTCCGGTTCTCAGAGAACAATTTTTCAAATCACCGGTCCTTTAGCTTCTCGCCGGATAATTAATCAGGCGCTTCCGGCTTATCCGGAATGGGCAGAAAAACAGGGGATCAACGCCCTGGTTGGTTTGCATTTTGTCGTGCTTAGCGACGGGCGGGTTAAAGATAATATTATCATCCAACGGAGTTCGGGATTTCCCCGTTTGGACATGCTGGCCAAAGCCTCCTTGAAACAGTGGAGATTCAGCACTCTGGAAGAAAAAAGATACGGCGAGGAGCAGTGGGGAATCATCACTTTCCGCTTTAAACTAAAGTAGGATAGGAATTCCAATGTTCCCTCTCCCCTTCAGAAGGGAAAAGAGTAGAGACGCAAAATTTTGCGTCTCTACAAGGCGCAAAATTTTGCGTCTCTACAAAATTTGAAAGCAACAATAAGAAAAGGAGAGCAAAAATGAAAAGATTATTATTCGGGGTATTGATCAGTTTTATCCTTGGGCTAAGTTGTCTTTTTGCCGAAGAGGCTAAAGATAATTTGCCGGATGTATCGATCCAAGGAGAGGCTAAAGATAAAATCGAGATAAAAAAATCTACGCCGGGAATAGAATTAAATCTTCCTGAAATCGTCGATCCTTCGTTAGAAAAAACCGAGGAGTTGTTAAAAAAAACAGTTCCTTCTCCAAGAAAAGAAGATTACGAGCAGTTTGGCGAGTTGAACAGCCAGCAAACAGCTTCACCCTGGTTAGAAGATGTTCCTCAGCCGCCGTTAATCGTCTTCAATCCGGAGAAAACCCAGGCCAAAATTATCCGTTGGAAATTGATTATTAATGATGAACAGGGCAATATTATTCGCACGATAGAAGGCAAAGGCTATCCGGTTCGCGGTATTGTTTGGGAAGGGATCAATGATAAAAAAGATTTCATTAAGGTTGGTTCCCTTTATTCCTATAAATTCGTCGGGTTTGATGCTGCCGGCAACTCGCAAACCGCGATGGGAGAACCCTTCCGACTGGATTGGTTAAGATATGAAAAGAAGGGAAAAATCTTTTTGGAAATCTATAACCCGCTACTCTACACCCAGAACGATATTTCCTTTTTACCTTCGGCGAAGGCCAAGTTAAAAAGGATTGTTGATCTATTAAGAGAAAATTCCCGCTATGCTTTTCAAATAGAATTTTACACCGACGAAAAAGATTTGGCGATAATCAATCGCCAAAAAGAACTGCTAAAAAATTACCTGACTGAACAGTTGATCGTTTTACCCGAAGATATCCTGGTAAAAATCTACAACAAAACCGACGACCGCGGCCCAGTCACCAGATTCGTGATTTATCGATAATAGGGGACGGAGTCAGTTTGTCAGTTTAACGTGACTAGTTTGTAGACTATCTTTTACTCCAAACTTACATCCACAGCTTCCAACGAGCAATTATAAATTCTCTGCAACCCTTTATCCCGTTCATTGTATGCTCACTGCTTTCTCTCCGCTAAACTGACAAACTGATTCCGTCCCCTACGTCCCCTACAGGGAATGGCCGCAACCATTCCTTACCTCTATCACCTCGGGTATGCGCGCGCCTTAAATCTGAAATTTGTATTTACATTTTGTTTTGTTTTTGATAAATTCATGATATGGAAGTGATAGTTAGAAAATGGCTAGATTATGCAAAGGCCGATTTAGAGGCGGCCGAAGTTTTAGCTAAAAATCCAGAATCGCATTATTCATTTCAGATTGCTATTTTGCATTGTCATCAAGCAGTGGAAAAAATATTGAAAACAGTAACTGTAGCCAAAGGAGAGGAACCAAGAAGAGTTCATAATCTTATAGCGTTAGCGGAATATTCTAAGGCGGAAATACCTCAAGATATGTTTAGTTATATTGAGGAATTAAATCCTTATTATCAACCGGCGCGTTATCCTGACCTGCCTACAGGTCACACTGTTTTAAAATTTGATAAATCTGCAACACTTTATCATTTAAAAAAAACCAAGAAATTATTCCAATGGATAACAGAAAAATATATCTTAAAAAAATAATAAAGGAGTATTTAAAAAATATTCCTTCTAATATTAAGGTTGCCAGCATTTTTTTATTTGGCAGTTATGCTACCGGTAAAATGCGCAGAGACAGTGATTTAGATCTTGTGGTGATCTCTGCAAACTTTAAAAAAGTAGATTTTATGCAGCGTCTGATTTTATTGTCGCATGCGCAGGGAGCAAGCAAAATTACCCGCTCTGTGCCGATGGATATTATCGGCTACACACCGGAAGAATTTAAGAATGCCGGTAAAGAGTCAATTATTATGCGCCGGGCAAAAAAAGAGGGAAAAGTGATTTACAAAGCATAGATTGTTCCTGCCTAAATCCTAGAACCAAGAAAGGATTTAGCAGTTTGCCAGAAATGGAGGTATTCCATGCCGAAGATTACCAAGTTAAGGTTTTGCGGCGCATTTTTAATTGTGTCGTTTTGTTTTTTAGTTTTACCAAAGGATTTGCAATCCTCCCAAAATTCAGCGCCGGAAAGGCTTAAATTTGAGGAGCAAAAAATAGCAGAAAAAAAATCAAAACCGAAGAGAATTTTAAAAACAGAAAAATATTTTGACAAAAGTATTGGGAGATATGCGGATGTGGTTGCCGGAGAAATATTGGTTAAACATTTAGCCGGCCGTTAACGATCACCATGACCTTAACTGGCCAGGCCACAGATCCGTCGCCTTACTATTGGGACACCAATACCGATCGTTGGAACAAATCAGGGTTAACTATAGTTTCAAAGAACACCAATTCTCTGGCTTTTACCGCCAATCATCTTTCAAAATTTGCTATCTTCGATGTAACAAATAATCTCTCGGATATAGTGGTTTATCCTAACCCCTATAAAAAAGGGATGTCCTCAGGGATTGTTTTCGACGGTCTGTCCGGCGGTGAGACAATAAAAATATATACCATCGCCGGAGAATCGGTTATCGAACAACAGAGCGAAGGATTACAAAAATGGATCTGGAATACGAGAAATTCTTCAGGAGAGATGATCGCCAGTGGAATTTATCTGTATCTAATCACTAGCAAAGGCGGTCAGAAACGGATTGGAAAAATTGCCGTGATCAAGTGAGTTGCATCATTTCTCATTGAATAAATACAACTGCAAAAAAACACTTGACATAACTGCAATAGTGTTGTATATTTATTACAACGGAAAGGGGGTGAGTCTTAAATGAGGCAAATTAAGGCTTTTGGCGAATATTTCAAAAACAGAAGGGTTGTTTTAAAAAAGACTCTTCGGCAGTTCTGCTTAGACAATAAGTATGATCCCGGCAATATCAGCAGACTGGAACGCGGTATAATGTCTCCTCCGAGAGAACAATCCAAGCTCGAAGAATACGCGAAAGCTTTAAAGATTAAGCAGGGTTCCACTGAATGGTATGAATTCTTTGATATGGCAAGAGCAAGCAAGGGGATAATCCCCCCGGAGCTAATGAAAGAAGATATTGTCAGGAGATTGCCGTTAGTATTTCGAACACTTGGGGGTAAAAAACTATCACGGGAAAGGTTAGAAAAAATAATCAAGTTGATAGACAAACACTAAATGGAAAGCAATTTCAAAGTGCCGTTTATTAAGTATGACCCGGAGATAAAAACCTACGTTTCTAAATTCCTTCATGAACATAATCCTTCTTTAAAGATACCGGTACCTATCGAAGAAATAGCAGAGTTTGATTTAGGCATTGATATCATTCCAATCCCTGGTTTAATGGATGTTTTGAATATAGATGGTTTTATATCGTCAAATCTTAAGGAGTTGGAAGTAGATGAGTATATCTACAGTAATCGGCCAACGCGTTACCGGTTTACTCTAGCCCATGAAATTGGTCATATAGTGATGCATGTCGGTATTTTAAAATTTGGCAAGAAAAAGCTTTAAGCCTCTAACTTTTAACTCCAATTGGTCAATTCTTTTGTAATTTTGGAGAATATTATCGATAGGCAAAACAATTTATAGAAGAAAAAACCGGTTTGGAGGAAAAAAATAGCCCTCAAATTTGGGGATAGGGGACGGAGTCAGTTTGTCAGTTTAACGTGACTAGTTTGTAGACTATCTTTTACTCCAAACTTACATCCACAGCTTCCAACGAGCAATTATAAATTCTCTGCAACCCTTTTATCCCGTTCATTGTATGCTCACTGCTTTCTCTTCGCTAAACTGACAAACTGACTCCGTCCCCTAACTTTCCTTGACTTAAATTCTTGCCTTTAATATACTAAATCCAATGATTAAACTTTATTTGACTTCGTTTTTTGTCTCTTTAATTGCCGTGCTGGTTTTTACCCCCTTTGTTTCCCGGTTGGCTAAATTGGCTGGCGTCTTGGATTATCCCGGTGTGCGTCGCATTCACACCAGAGTGGTGCCGCGCTGGGGCGGGGTGGCGATATTTTTGGGGGTGGCCGCGGGGCTGGCGGTGTTGTTTTTCTTTCCGCAGTTCAAAAAACTGCTTGCTTATCAGTATTCATTCACCCTGAACAAAAAAATAGTTGAGGTCTTGACCATCGATACCCAGTTTTGGGGTATTTTGCTGGGTGGAGCGGTAGTGATGATCTTGGGGATGATTGACGATAAGAAAAATTTGCCGGCGATCATCAAACTGCTTGTCCAGATTATCGCCGCTTTAGTGGCGATGTATTACGGCGTGGTAGTGAGCGGCTTAGCGATGCCTGTAGGTAAAAATTTTGTCCAATTCCCTTCGCTGATCAGCTTAATCTTTACCGTTATTTGGCTGGTGGTTTTTATGAACAGCATCAATTTTATTGATGGGCTGGACGGTTTGGCCGGCGGTGTGGTGGCGATTGCCAGTATCACTTTTTTAATTGTGGCGATTTTGCAAGGGGAGACAAAGATAGTCTTTTTTTCCAAACAGTTAAAGTTAGCCTCCCTTTTATCTGCGGCCGTAGGCGGCGCCTGCCTAGGGTTCCTTTTTTATAATTTTTTCCCGGCCCGTATTTTTATGGGGGACAGCGGGTCTTTATTTTTAGGGTTTATGCTGGGGGTGATTACGGTAATCGGCACTTTAAAAACCACAGCGGTAATCGCCTTATTTGTCCCGATTATTGTCGTCGGCCTGCCGTTGGCCGATTTAATTTTTTCCGTGATCCGCCGCTTTAGAAACAAACAACCGCTCACTCAGGCCGACCGCCAACATTTTCACCACCGCCTGCTAGATTTAGGCTGGACCCAGCGGGAGATAGTGCTGTTGATTTACATTTTAACTTTACTGCTGGGAGTAACAGCAATTTTATTGACCGTTTTTAAAGGGAAAGTAATTTGACCATGAGGCGCTTTATCTCTCTTTTTTCCAAGCAGGAGGTAGATTAAATGCCTAAGGAACCGGAACCAATGAGGGAAATACATGAGATCAGGGAAAAACTTTACGAGGAAGAAAAAAATCTTACGCCCGAAGAACGGATAGCAAAAGTGCGCAAGGAGTCTGAGGACATGATCAAGAAATATGGTCTAAAGTTCAAAAAGCTCTTACCAGCAGTCTAAGCTAAAAACGTGCCGGCAATAGGGGTTTTTACTGTTACTGTATCTTGTGGAATTGTTCTGCTGTGTTAAATATAAAGAATGAATAAAAAATGAAAAATAATTTATTGCAGAGGTTTGGATTTGAAAATTATTTAAAGGGACAGGAAGAGGTGGTTAACCTGGTATTAAACGGAAACTCCGCTGCGGCGATATTTCCGACTGGCGCCGGAAAATCGCTGTGTTATCAATTGCCGGCGATTGGAATGCCCCATTTAACACTGGTTGTTTCACCATTATTGTCTCTGATGAAGGACCAAATCGATTTTCTGGCACAAAAAAATATCCCCGCGGCCCGGTTGGATTCGACACTCGGGCGGGATGAATATAACAATGTTTTGAGACGCGCCCGGGAGGGGGAGATCAAAATATTGATGATCTCTGTTGAGCGATTTAAAAATGAACGCTTCCGGGTTCAACTGAAAAATATCAGGATATCTTTGATGGTAGTTGATGAGGCTCACTGTATATCAGAATGGGGACACAATTTCCGGCCTGAGTATCTGAAATTACCCATATACAGGGAAGAATTCAAAATACCAAATGTTCTGCTTCTGACCGCAACTGCGACCGAAGAAGTCACTGATGACATGTGCAGAAAATTCGCCATACCCCGCAAAAATGTTGTCATTACCGGATTCTTTCGGGAAAATCTTCATCTTAAAATTACTCCAACTGTGGAGATCGAAAAAAACAAGGAGCTTTTAAATAGGTTAAAAAATCATCCGGATGAACCCGCCATTATTTATGTTACACTCCAGAAAACGGCGGAACAGGTCGCTGAAATGTTGCAGGCGAATAACATCCCGGCGCAAGGCTATCACGCCGGCCTGGAAAACGAAGAACGGGAAACCATACAGAACAGATTTATGCGCGGTGAAATAAATATTATTGTCGCTACTATTGCTTTTGGTATGGGGATAGACAAAAGAAATATCAGAAAAATTATCCATTATGACCTTCCCAAATCGATCGAGAATTATAGCCAGGAAATCGGACGCGCCGGCCGGGACGGATTGGTATCTGTTTGTGAGGTGCTGGCGAACCGGGACAAGATCAATGTGCTGGAAAATTTTATTTATGGGGATACACCGGAGAAATGGGGGATCGAAAAACTGTTGAAGACGATTAAAAACAATCCATTAAATGATCTTGAGATCAAACTGAACCGGGTAGGCGGTGAGACTGATATTCGTCTGCTTCCTCTGAAAACACTGCTGGTCTATCTGGATATTAAGAAGATTATTACGCCGAAATACGTTTATTTTGAAGATTACAAATTCAAGTTTATCAGCAAAGCTGAGGAGATTATCGACCGGTTCGAGGGAGAACGCAAAAACTTTGTAGAGGAGTTGTTTAAATGTTGTGGTACCGCGCGGATCTGGACAACGGTATTGATGGATAACCTGACAAAAAATAACCGGTATCCGCGGGAACGGGTGGTGTCCGCCCTGGACTACTTCAATGAAAAAGGATGGATCGAGTTGACCACGCAACACGCGGTTGATGTCTATGGGATAGTAAACACTGATTTCCCAATCGACCAGCTTACGAAAGAACTCTACCAGCTTTTTAAAGATAAAGAAAAACATGAGCTAAGCAGATTGCATCACATGATTAATCTTTTTGAGAACAGAGCCTGCCTAAGCCGGGCATTAGCAGAATATTTTGGTGAACATCTCGGCAGAAATTGCGGCCATTGTTCCTCCTGCGATGGTGGTCCCGCAGAAATAAAAGCGACGGTATCGTTACCACGGTTGACAGAATATAACTTTAACGGGTTGACCGCAGAATTCTTTGAGGTTCTAAAAGAAAAAGCATCAGAAACTGTGACCGCGAGGTTCCTCTGCGGTATCCCTTCGCCGCTGATTGCCAGAATGAAGGCAAAAAACATTTCCGGTTTCGGAGAGTTGGAGCATTATCCATTTCATGATGTATTGGACTGGGTGATTCAACAGGGGGAATAAACTCACAAAGGTTGTTCCTGATTAAACACTAGAACCGTCTAATATTAAGGTTGCCAGCATTTTTTTATTTGGTAGTTATGCTACCGGTAAAATGCGCAGAGACAGTGATTTAGATCTTGTGGTGATCTCTGCAAACTTTAAAAAAGTAGATTTTATGCAGCGTCTGATTTTATTATCGCATGCGCAGGGAGCAAGTAAAATTACCCGCTCTGTGCCGATGGATGTTATCGGCTATACACCGGAGGAATTTAAGAATGCCGGTAAAGAGTCAATTATTATGCGCCGGGCAAAAAAAGAGGGAAAAGCGATTTACCAAGCATAGGCCGCCCCTGCTTCAAAAAAACCCTTCCATTGTTTCCCAGAAAACTTTCCTTGACTTAAATTATTGCCTTTAATATACTAAATCCAATGATTAAACTTTATTTGAGTGGGTTTTCTTTTTTATAATTTTTTCCCCGCCCGTATTTTTATGGGGGACAGCGGGTCTTTATTTTTAGGGTTTATGCTGGGGGTGATTACGGTAATCGGCACTTTAAAAACCATGGCGGTAATCGCCTTATTTGTCCCGATTATCATGGTTGGGTTACCGTTAGCCGATTTAATTTTTTCCGTGCTCCGCCGCTTTAGAAACAAACAACCGCTCACTCAGGCCGACCGCCAACATTTTCACCACCGCCTGCTCGATTTAGGCTGGACCCAGCGGGAGATAGTGCTGCTCATCTATATATTAACCTTACTACTGGAAATGACAGCAATTTTATTGACAGTTTTTAAGTTGGGGGAGCATTTCAATATGGGACATGATGGTCGGCGCGGCCTGCATTTTCTGAAAGACTTGTTTTTAAAGCGAGGACGGAAATTGTTGCATTCCATGAAAAACAATAACGATTTCTATAGTCTTATGGCGGACGCGGTAAACCACACGGTAATTACCAATAATAATCTCACGTGGTGGTATGGTTTCTTCCTTCAGTTCGGGTACGATGCGGCCCGAGGCCGGGAAACTTTTTAGATGGACAATTTTAGTCTCGATCTTTTTAGCAAAAGCCAATGCCCGGTTAGGCGCATCTTGGCCAATAAATTCAATAATGGAAAGCAGATTTTTGTGGGCTTCCGCAGACCAGACAATTTTCATCGTTTAAGTGATCTTCTTATGGCTTGACGGATGGTTTGCTTCACTTGGTTATGGCTTATAGTTTTTTCTTGTTCGATGTCCTTAACTCCCCGAAAATAAGAAGCCCTAAAATGTTTTTCATATTCTAATTGTTCGTATGTGTCAATATCGAGAAGTACGGCAATGGATCGGCCTCTTTGGGTCAAGATGATGGGATTATGTTCTTGTTTTAGTTTCTTGAGGAAAAAAGCCGAACTTTTTCTGAAATCAGAGATCGGTTGGATATTTTCTTTAATATTAGAAAGCATTGTTCTACCCTCTTTATAATTACAAACAAAAGTACTTCTAAAGATACCTTTAATATACCATGTAAAATTTGTTTTGTCAAGTCAATCCGGCGGAATTGCTGGTAGCGATAGTTATGACATGTTGCAATTTGGACATTGCAAAACAAATTGTTTTTTGTTAAAATACAGATGCGGAATAAGCAAGCAATCACTTTGAAATCTTCATTGAGGTTTTGCATGTAGCTATTTCGCAATGGACTTGGAATCCAACGGGGTTCAACTCCCCAAGTTCTGTCTCGAAGAGACCGGCGTTCGCGCAGCAAATTAACAGCCATGCAGGTTAAGACCTCCGCTGTTAACTTGTGGTCTCTTTGAGATGGAGCATTTAAGTCCTTAAATAGTTATTGTAACTGCGTATAAGCCCACTTTGGATAAATGGGAAAAAGATTTTAAAACAAGGAGAATGAAATGATCTGTAATAATTGTGGAGGAAAATTTTAAAAATATTCAACTAATTTGCCTTTTAAGGTGAAACTTGATGCGATTGTAATCATCAGAGGATTACCAGTTTGGCAATGTCAGAATTGTAGCGAATACTTATTGGAGGATTCGATTATGGCGAAAGTAGATTTGATTTTAGAAAAGGTAGACAGAACAGCAGAGCTGGAAATTCTTAGTTATGTAGCATAAAAGAAATATTTAATTGATCAATTTTTTTAACTGGCAGTGCGCCGACCAGAGAATTGGTGATAAAAATCTTGTCGGTGGAAGAAAGCTGATTGATGTTGATGTTTCGGCTGGCGATTGTGTAGCCGAGCTTTTTACCGTGTTTAATAATATTTTTTTCCATAATTCCTGCCAAACGATTTTCCTTCCGTGGAATGTAAAGTTTGTTCTCCCGTAAAAGAAAAATATTTGCTGTGGTGGTTTCTAACAAATTGCCGGTTTTATCTAAAAGCAGGGTATCATAGCATTTTCTTGTTTTGGCCTGTTGATTTAGTTGGATATACGGTAAGCGGAACAATGTTTTGTATTCGGCAATTTTACCGTTTAACGGATGGCGGGCGGTGATTAGTTTTACTCCTTGCCGATAGTTTGCCGAAGGGAGAGGTAAATATTTTTGTACCGTAACAACTGTGTTGCATCTGGTTAACATTATTCTCAAGCGGGCAATTTCCCGGTCAAGGTTGTTTTTTTGCAAAAGTATTTTTATTAGCTTTTCCTCGGGTAAAGCCGGCAGTTTAATCCGGAAATATTTTGCTCCTTTCCTTAATCGCTGTAAGTGATCAGAAAGAAATTCGATTTTGCCGTTACGGGCGCGGATAGTTTCCAGCAGGCCTTCGCCGGATAATAGACCTGAATTCTGCAAAGCAAATTGTGGTTCATTTTCTGAGACCAAATGGTTATTGACTAAAATTATAGGCATAATAAATTTAAAAATGAATTACTGTGGTTGCTTCATTTAATATTTGTAGGGAACGCATATATGCGTTCCCTACCTTTAAAAACTTCTTCCAACACTTTAAACATTGATTCGCCTTTATGCAGGGTTTCTTCGTACTCGGCAAGAGGAGAAGAATCATAAGTGATTCCGCCGCCTAGGGAAAAATATAAACAGTTACTTTTTTCGATGAAGGTGCGGATGGCGATGTTAAAATCAAAATCGCCGTTAAATCCCAGATAGCCGATACTGCCGCAATAAAAACCGCGCTTTATTTTTTCAATACTTTCGATAATTTTCATTGCTTCCAGTTTTGGGCAACCGGTTACCGAACCGCCCGGCAGGCAGCTTTTAATAATTTCGGTAAAAGTTGTTTTTGGCGCAAGCTTAGCTTTGATTACTCCGGCCAGATGAAAAACATTGCTGTATTTTTCCAGTTTTTTGGCTTCGACCACCTCGACTGAACCGGGGGAGGCAATTTTGCCCAGATCGTTACGCATCAAATCGATGATCATCGACAATTCGGCGGACTCTTTTGCGCTGTTTAACAATTTTTGTTTATTTTTTTTGTCGGTTAATTTTGTTTTTCCGCGTTGGATGGTCCCTTTAATCGGCCGGCTTTCCAGGGTTAAACCGGTTTTCCTGAGCAATCTTTCCGGGGAAGTGGAAATTAAATTAAAATTGCCGCAATTTAAATAGGCGCTCATCGGAGCCGGGTTGACGGCGTTTATTTTCTTAAAAAGCAGAAAAGAATCGCCGGAAAAATTGACTTTGAAGCGCTGGGCAATATTGGCTTGATAGATATCGCCGCGGATAATGTGCTGACGAACTTCTTCGATAGCTTTCATGTATTCTTGTTTATTGAAGTTGGAAGTAAGTTTTCCCAAAGAGGGACGGGATGATTGGTTGGTGTGAGGAAGAGGAAGGGCTTTGTTATTGTTTAGAAAAATTTTTATTTGGATGTATTTTTTTTCCAGTTCGTCAAAAATCAGGAATTCCCGGAAGAAAAAGAAATAAATCTCGGGCAGATTTAATTCATCAATGCCTTGGCAGGAAAATGTTTCAATGAGGTCTTTTAGGTCGTAAGATAAACACCCGATCGCTCCGCCGGGGAAGAAAATGTTTTTGGGAAATTTTAAAGTAGAGTAAAAGTTGATGGTCTTTTGCAGATAAAAAAGCGGATCGCCCCGATAAGATTTTTTACCAGCTGATTTTTCGAGGGTAATAGAATTTCCTTTGGAGCGAAAAATCAGATAAGGATTTCTTCCCAGGATCGAATAACGGTGGCCGGTGGAAACTTTCCCTGTTTTTAGCAAGGCGGAAAAAGTTTTGTCCGTTAAATTTTGATATTCTTTTTCAATGGGCATACTGCTTTTGACACTGTTCATGGTTATTTTTATTATTTTTGGCAAAAAATCAGTAAACATAGCAAAAGGGGAGGGAAACAAAGTTATTAAAAATTTTCTTCCCTTCAATGGTCAGAAAAGATTCGGGATGGAACTGCAAGCCAAAAATTGGATATTTTTTGTGTTCAAGGGCCATCGGGACGTTTTTTTCTGTAAAGGCGGTTAGCTGTAATTCAAAGGGAATTTCGTCAACAATTAACGAGTGATAACGGGCGGCGGCAAAAGGTGAGGGGAGGCCGGAAAAAATGCCGGTTTGCTGATGGAAGATCAGCGATGTTTTTCCATGGCAGGGGCGCAAAGATTTCCTGGTTTTTCCGCCAAAATATTCGTTGATTGCCTGCATCCCCAGACAAATACCTAAGAGAGGGATTTTTTGATGAAAATTTTCGATTACGGAGAAGATAAAAGGGTGTTTTGCCGGTGATAGCGGGCCGGGGGAAATAACAATTCGCTGCGGATGAAATTTTTTAATTTGCTTGATCGAGGTCTGACTTTCCCGCTTAACCAAAACTTTTGCCCCTGATTTTTGCAGGTTTTGGGCGATATTATAAGTAAAAGAATCGTAATTATCTAAAATAAAAATTTTCATCGCCATAAAAAAGCCATCCCGAGCTGGGATGGCTTTTTCGCCTAAAACATAACTCGTAAAAGAGGAATTTGAATGTTGTATGTGTTCCCCCTTTAAAAAGGGGGATTAAGGGGGATTTTGAAAATCGGAAATATTGTCTAAATCTCCCCTACCCCTCTTTATAAAAGAGGGAAAAAACTTTTTACGCCGCTGGCGCTGAGGAAAGCCGGCTGATTCTTCGGGAAAGTCTGGATATTTTTCTGCTGGCTCTTTGTTTCGGGATGATGTTTTTGATTGCGGCTTTATCCCATTCGGACATCACTACTTTTAAATATTTGAGAGCGGTTTCCGCGTCTTTTTTAGCGATAGCCTGTTCCACTTTTTTGGCCAGGGTTTTTATTTTGCCGTGAATAATCAAATTATGCGATAATCTCCTTTTTGACCTTCTGTCCTCTCTTATCGTCGAGGTATGTCTTCCTGTTTTCAACTTTGCCATTTTCTTCCTCCCAATTTTTTTATTCCAAATCTAGGAAACACTATCAAAAAATATGACTCTGGTCAAGGGTAATTTTCAAAAAATCTAAAAACTGCTTGTTTTTGGCAGGGTTCTTTGATATAATTAGCTTTCTCTAAGGCAGTAATCACTTTTGCATCTGCGCCGTTAGCTCAATTGGCAGAGCAACTGACTCTTAATCAGTAGGTTAGAGGTTCAATTCCTCTACGGCGCAAATTTAAAGCAGGTTTAAGGCTAAGGTTAGAGGTTTGTTCGGGGCGTAGCGCAGTTGGCAGCGTGCACGCTTGGGGTGCGTGAGGTCGGCGGTTCGAATCCGCCCGCCCCGACCAGATTCGCCAAAGCATCCGGCGTTTCAATTGAGGATTTAATAAAATAATTTTATGAATAAATCATTATTAAGTGAACAAGTTAATAAAGAATTAATTGATGGACTCAAAAATAATACACAAGCTCTATTGTCTTTTTTGCAAAATCAAAACGATGGAACGATTGTTTATGCTTTGGAAAATTTGGGAAGGCTGGAAAACAGCTATACCAAAGAGCCTTTATTAAGTCTATTAAATAATCAAAACGAAAATATTAGGACATTATCAATAAAAAATCTTGCCAAAATAGGCGATATTTCTCTTTTACCTGCTTTTGTTAAATATGCTCGTTCAGATGAGAGTACAGAAGTTAGAAGAGAGTCTGTTTCTGCGGTTGGTAGATTAAGAAATGAAAAAACAATCCCGGTTTTGATTGAATTTTTGAAAGATAACGATCCAAAAGTGGTAATGCAGGCAATTAGAGGGTTACTTGTATTTTCTCAAAGGGAAGAAGTAAAAAAAGAACTCAAAAAGTTAATTGATCACCCAAATGAATTGATTAAAGAAGTTATAAATAAAGAAGTAAATGGCTTTCTATATAAATCAAATAACTCTCAAAGGCATGATGAGTTTCCATCTTCATTAAAAAATACTGTTGTGCATGGAGATGTTCAAGAAATACTAAAGCATGTGCCAGATGAGTCTATACATTTAACATTTACTTCGCCACCATATTATAACGCAAGAGATTATTCAATTTTTCAAAGTTATGATGAATATTTAAAATTTTTAGAAAACACTTTTAAAGAAGTGCATCGTGTTACTAAAGATGGCAGATTTTTTGTGCTTAACACTTCGCCGATTATTATACCCAGAATAAGTCGAGCACATGCCAGTAAAAGATATCCCATTCCTTACGACATACACCCATTGTTAGTAAAAATGGGTTGGGAATTTATTGATGATATTGTTTGGTTAAAACCCGAAGCGTGTGTTAAAAATCGAAATGCTGGCTTTCTTCAACATAGAAAGCCACTAGCATACAAGCCAAATGCAATAACAGAAATGTTAATGGTATATAGAAAAAAGACAGATAAATTAATAGACTGGAATATTCAGCAGTATAGCTGGGATAAAGTTAAAAAAAGTAAAGTGTTAGATAAATACGAAACGACAAATGTTTGGCGTATTGATCCAACATTTGATAGAATTCATAGCGCTGTTTTTCCGATAGAATTATGCAACAGAGTAATTAAGT
>JBDRON010000051.1:0-2710 GCA_043810025.1 Elusimicrobiota bacterium | reverse complement strand
ATGTTATTGCAAGACCTGACCCCATTTTTTTCATGTTAACCTTTCCCTCTCAGTTCATTCTTTAAAACTTTGCCTAAAGCATTTTTGGGTAATTCCGGCAGAAATTCTACATGTTTGGGGATTTTGTAGGCGGCTAATTTCTCGCGGCATAATTGAAGAATTTCTGATTTCGCCACGGTTTGGCCTTCCTTCATCACCAGATAAACTTTGATGATCTCATCACCGGTTTCATCAGGTATTCCCACAACCGCCGCCTCGGACACTTTCTCATTTTGCAAGATCACATCTTCCACTTCTTTCGGATAAACGTTTAAGCCCTTAACAATCACCAGATCTTTTTTTCTATCCACGATGTAGATATACCCCTGCTGGTCAATCCGGGCAAAATCGCCGGTAAATAACCAGCCGTCATGCAAAGCCTCAGCGGTCTCTTTCGGCAAACCATAATAACCTTTCATCACATTATCCCCGCGGGCACAAATTTCCCCCACTTCGCCTACCGGCAAGGTTTTACCTTCATCATCAACAATTTTAACCTCTACACCCGGCAAAGGCAAACCCACCGAACCCGGCTTATCTTCACCTTTTAAAGGATTCAACGAGACTACCGGTGAAGCCTCGGTTAATCCGTAGCCTTCCAATAAAGGTATGTGAAATTTATGTTGAAACTTTTCTAATACCTCTCTCGGTAAGGCCGCGGCTCCGGAAACACAAAGCCGGATGGGATTGATAAAACGCATCGGCCAAACAAAAGGCAACCGCAGTAAAGCGGCAAAAACCGGCGGGATGGCGACAAAAATATGGATATGCTGTTTTAAAATTGCTTTCAAAATCGGGCCAAAGGGCTGTATCGACTCAATAATCACAATTTTTGAACCGATGTTCAGAGGAAGTAAAACACAGGCCGTCCAGGCAAAGGAATGAAACATCGGTAACAGGCAGAGAAAATTATCTTTTGCCGTAACTTCCGTTGCTTGCTGACAGGAACGGATATTAGCGTAAAAATTCTTGTGGGTCAGCATCGCCCCTTTTGGCTTGCCGGTAGTTCCTGAAGTATAAATAATCGTCACCGTCTCGTCATCGGATAACTCTTTATCAGCAAGGCTAAAGCCTTGCCCTACATTTTTTGTCGTTGTTTGCTCTTCCTCTTCCGTAGGGCAACCCTTTAGGGTTGCTTTAATTAATTTTTCCAAAAGCAAAGTATCTTTTTGTTCCTGATCGCCGGTAATTACAATATGCCGAAGTTTCGGCAGTTCCGGTTTTACTTTGTGAATGGTGTCCAGGTAAACCGGGGAGGTCAAAACCATCACGGTTTGCGAATCATTGAAAATATACTTTATCTCATCGGGCTTAAGCAGAAAATTTATCGGCACAGCTACCGCTCCGATTTTAGCCAAGGCAAAATAATAAACCACAAACTCCGGGCAATTGCGCAAATAAATCCCGGCCTTGTCTCCTTTTTTGATTCCTAAGGCACGCAAAGCCAGCGCCAAAAAATCGATTTGCTCGTTTAATTGCTGATAGGTAATTTCTTTGCCTTTAAAAAACAAAGCCACCTTACTTGGATATTCTTTAACCGTTTCTTCCAACATTTTCCCTAATAGCATTGTTCCTCCTTTGCAAGCTCCGCTTGAAACTTTATTCGCCTGTGGTTTGTTTTTTTCCCTAACAAACATTCAATTTACTGCCAGCACGGAATCCAGCAATTTTTGGGTGTAGGCATTTTCGGGCGAATGAATGATTTTTTCCGTTGGTCCGGATTCCACTATTTTTCCCTGATACATTACGGCTACCTGATCGGCGATAAAATTGATCACGCTTAAATCATGGGAAATAAACAAAAAAGAAACACCTAGTTTTTCTTTCAGGTCGGCGATTAAATTCAAGATTTGGGCTTGAATCGATATGTCCAACGAGGACACCGGTTCGTCAGCGATAATCAGTTGCGGCTGCATCGCCAGCGCCCGGGCAATGCCGATTCGCTGCTGCTGGCCGCCGCTGAATTGGTGCGGGTAATGTTTCAACGTATCCGGCAAAAGACCAACCAGTTGAATTAAGGCTTCCGCCTCTTCACTGATTTGATTTTTGGTAAAAGATGTTTTGTTTATCCGGTGACGATTAACCAACGTTTCTTTTAAAATCGCGCCGACCGATAATTTAGGATTCAGGGAAGCAAAGGGATTTTGAAAAATCAGCTGGATTTTTGCGGCTAAGTCCCGGTGAGAAAAATCGGCGATATCCCGAGACTGAAAGTAAATTTTTCCACTGTCCGGCAAGATCATTTTAGCGATTATTTTCCCGATCGTGGTTTTGCCGCTGCCCGATTCTCCCACTAAACCCAAAACTTCTTTAGATTTAATCGAAAAAGAAACATCATCCACCGCCTTAACTAAACCGGTGTCTCTGCGCCAAAGCCCGCGCTGAACAGTAAAATATTTTCGAACATTCTCCACTCTTAAAAGTTCGTTAGCCATTTTTTTAAAATAATTTAAACAATTTATCTGTTAAGTTGTAGGGAACGGTCGCGACCGTTCCTTACACAAGTTAGCGCACCTGCGGTACGGACTTTTATCGGATCTTCCCTATTAAGTTGATAAATATTTTCTGCGAATCATATTGAAATTATAGGCTGTTTTCGCTCAGTAGCGAGTTTTTTCTTAGTGTCTACATTTACCCCTTTAAAGGCTAAAACATCGGGCAAGGTAACATC
>JBDRON010000050.1:0-10002 GCA_043810025.1 Elusimicrobiota bacterium | reverse complement strand
GCCTTTGATTTTGTAGGGCAGGGCTTTAGCCCTGCGGTTTTAAGGACGCAAGCCTAAAGGCTTGCCCTACGAAATTAATAGTAAAATTTACTATTTGCGGCAAAGTCAGACCGCCTGTTTTTTGGCGGTCTTAATTTAATTCATAATCCGAACAGTTTCTCGGCATTTCCCGTGGTCACGCTTCCCACCTCTTCTACGGAAATATTTTTTATTTTGGCCATCTCTTGGGCGATGGCGATTAAATATTGCGGTTCGTTGCGTTTTCCGCGCCAAGCTTGGGGCGGCAGATAAGGGCAATCGGTTTCCAAAAGCAGTTTGTCTAAGGGTATTTCCTTAACCACCTGTTTCAGTTGGCCGCTTTTCGGATAAGTAAGCGGGCCGGTAATTCCCAGGTGGAAACCCAGTTGGATAAATTTTTCCGCCCAGTGGAGATCTCCGGAAAAGCAATGCACTACTCCTCTGATTTTTTCTTGCTGTTCTTTCAAAATTGCGTAAGTATCTTCGAAGGCTTCCCGGCAATGGATGATCAAGGGTAAATTTAGCGTTTTGCCGTATTCCACAAGCTGGGCAAAGGTTGTTTTTTGTTTGTCCTGTGGCGAAAGATTACGATAATAATCCAAACCGATTTCGCCGAAAGCGGCGAGCTCGGCCGGCTGCAGGTTCTTTTCGATCCAGGCGGTTAACATCTGCGCGGTATTTTTCTCCAGATAATGGGGATGTAATCCCAGAGAAGGCCGCAAAACAGCGTTTGACCGGCAAAGTTTTAAAGTATCTTCCCATTCCGTTTTTTCACAGCCAATCACCAGCATTTTTTTTACGCCGGATTGGACGGCCTGGGCAATTACTTTTTCCCGATCCTGGTCGTAGACAGATTCGCCTAGATGAGTGTGGGTGTCGATTAGTTCCATAATTTTCTACTCCCTCTCCCCTTGTGGGAGAGGGTTGGGGTGAGGGGTTAATAAAATTTTTCCTGCATAAATTACCCCCACCCTAGCCCTCCCCCCTCGAGGGGGAGGGAATCTCTACCTTGTTTATCCTTGGAAAAAGCGACGAGGACTTGGCAACTTTCTGTTCTGGTTTGATTTGTCCCCAGTTTAAATTATCAATCGTTTGTTCGGTTAGTTTTTCCGGACAGCCCAATTGCCGCCAAATATTTTCAGCGGTTGACGGTAAAAATGGATAAAGAGCCAGGGCAATCAGCCGTAAAGTTTCTCCCAGATTATAAAGCGCTTCGGGTAGACGGGGATCGTTTTGTTTGGCTAAATTCCAGGGAGCGGTAGTGTCGATATAGCGGTTGGCCTCTTTGATCACCAGCCAGATTTCGGTTAAGGCTTGATGAAAAGCCAGCTCCCTGATTGCTGTTTCCATATTTTCTGCTAGGGTATTAATTAAAGGGGTAAAAGGCGGCGGGGACGGGGTTTTTGGGATTTTCCCTCCGCTGTATTTCTCGATCATGGTTAAAGAACGGGAAAGCAAGTTTCCCAGTTCGTTAGCCAGATCGGCGTTATAGCGCTTATTGAGTAGAGAAAGAGAAAAATCTCCGTCCGTCCCAAAAGGGACGGAACGCAGAAGGAAATAGCGCAGGGCGTCAATCCCAAATTCTCGGCAGACTGCTCTCGGATCGACTACATTGCCCCGGGATTTGGACATTTTTTCACCTTCGACAGTCCACCAGCCATGGGCGAAAACCTTGCTTGGCAAGGGCAGTTCTAAAGCTAAAAGGATGGCCGGAAAAATAATCGTGTGGAAGCGGAAAATTTCTTTACCGACCAGTTGAACATCGGCCGGCCAGATCCCGGCAAATTGCCCTGGCTTGTCGAGATAACCGGGGGCGGTGATATAATTGAGCAGGGCGTCAAACCAGACATAGATGGTATGCTGCGGATCGAACGGTACCGGGATACCCCAGCTGACCCGGGTACGGGACACCGAGAGATCTTTTAAACCGGAGTTAATAAAATTGGTTATTTCCAATTGACGAAAAGCGGGAGAAATAAATGAGGGATGCTGCTGATAATAATCTAACAGCGGTTGAGCGAATTGGGAAAGTTTGAAAAAATAGCTTTCTTCAGCAATACTTTCTACGGCCCTTCCGCAATCCGGACAAAGACCGTTGACCAGCTGGCTGTCGGTCCAAAAACTTTCGCAGGGGGTACAATACAATCCGCTGTAGGTTCCTTTGTAAATATATCCTTTTTCGTGGAGCCGGTGGAAAACTTTTTGAACAATGTCGGTATGTCGTTTTTCACTGGTGCGAATAAAATCGTCATTAGAGATGCCGAGAAAATCCCAAAGACTTTTAAATTCCTCAGACATCTCCTGGATAAAAACAGGCAGCTCTTTCTTAAATGAGGCGGCGGCTTGCTCTACTTTTGAGCCATGTTCATCGGTCCCAGTCAGAAAATAAACCTTTTTTCCGCAGAAACGCTGCCAGCGGGCCAGAGAATCAGCGGCTACAGTCGTGTAAGTATGCCCGATATGCGGCCGGTCATTTACATAATAAAGCGGCGTAGTAATATAAAAAGTTTTCATTTTAGAACTTAATATCTAAGTCATGTGTCATGAGTTTTGAGTCGTGAGCAAAAACCCAAAATCAAAGCTGTACAATGTAAAACTTTTTTTGTCATTTCGGCTGGGTTTTTCTCATGACTCAAGACCCAGAACCCATGACTCATGACAAACTTGAATTGTTTTTACTTTATTATTTCCGTATAAAAAATCTTCTTGGATTTTCCGTCCGCGTCCATAACAGTAACCTGTTCCGTTAAACAATGTACCGCGGTGATCTTTACCTTGCCATCGTTTGTTTTCACTTCTGTGTTTACCCGGGGAGCCTTCTTCAAGGCCTGGACATAAAAGGGGTGTTCGTAGGCCAGACAGCACATTAACCTTTCGCAAGCTCCGGAAATTTTAGCTGTATTTAGTGAAAGATCTTGTTCCTTAGCCATTTCCAGGGTTACCGGGCTGAATTCCCGAAGAAAGGATTTACAGCAAAGCGAGCGGCCGCAAATACCGATTCCGCCGATCATTTTCGCCTCGTCGCGAACACCGATTTGGACCATCTGAATTCGGCATTTCAGGATGTGTCCCAGATCTTTAATCAACTCCCGGAAATCTACCCGTTCCTCAGCGGTATAATAAACAAAAAGTTTAGAACGGTCAAAAGTGAAATCCGCGCAGGTTAGTTTCATGACCAATTCGTGATCTTCAATCTTTTGGGCAGTTGTATGAAAGGCCTCCTGGCTTTTCAGCTGAGTTTCTTTAATTTGTTTTTGGTCTTCAGGGGTAATTTTTCTGCCGATGCGATAAATTACTTCCTTGGTTTTTTCGATCATCCGTTCCCGCTCCAGCACCTCGCCGTATTCCAGGCCATTTTCCGTTTCAATCAGCAGCGCCTCGCCTAAGGTCAAATCAATCTGCCCGGCATCAGCCAGAACGATATCATGGGTTTTCCTGATTCCCACACCAACAACAATTGGCATATATTTTCCTCCCTATATTTTTTCGGTTAACAATCCGGCTAAATCGAGGAAAAGATTGTCTCGCACCAGACCGACATTTAAATTTTGGTCCAATTCTTTTTGCGCCAAAATAATTCTTTCCAATATTTTTGTGTGCTGCCGGGACGGTTCCTGGTAAAATTTTTCCCGGGCATAAGTTAATAAAGTCTGGTTGAATTTTTTTAATTCTTCCCGTTTACATGGATAATCCCCCGACTCTTCGATTATTTCCGGCAGGGATAATTGTTTTAGCCTGCTCCATAAAACGACGGTTTTTTCTCTTTCTTCCAGAAAATTATCGTCAGCAAGTTTGAGGGCTAACCCCAGACTGCCTTCACTGGCCTGAGCCAGGATCTGTGCTTGGCCTAAACTAATTTTTCTTAACGCTGAGATCTTTTCGGCAACCAGGTTCTGCGGCAGATAACTGAAATATATTTTTTGACAGCGGGAAACTATCGTTGTTAAAAGTTTTCTCTCTCTCTCCACCGTTAAAATAAGGGTCACTTTGTCGGGCGGTTCCTCTAAGGTTTTGAGCAAGGCATTAGCGGCTTCCGTGGTGAAAGTTTCCGCCTCGTCAAGGATATAGACCTTATGCGCTTTTTCCCATGATTTGTACTGTAATTCACTTTGGATGGCCAAGATTTGGTCAATTTTAAAATATCCTTCCTCCGGATAAATAATTTTTATGTCCGGATGAAGACCGCGTTCAATCCGGCGGCAGCTGGAACAAATTTCGCAAGGCGCCGACAAGGGCGTGTTCTGCCGGCAATTTAACCGTTGGGCTAAAACCGTGGCGATTGTTTTCTTGCCTACCCCTTTTGGTCCGATAAAAAGATAGGCGTGAGGCAGGCGCTTGTTTTCCAAAGCCTGGTCGATGATGTTTAGCGCTTTGGTTTGCCCGATCACTTTGGGAAAATTGGTGGTTTCAGTTAAGTTTTTTTCGTACATATTCTCGAATTAAGTCCCGCGTTTTTTCCACAGAGTCTATCGCCGAAAAAATCTTTATTCTTCCAGGTTCGCTTTTAGCCAGCCGTAAATAACCCTGCCGAACCCGCCGGTGAAAAGCGATATTTTCGTTTTCCAAACGGTCGGTTTTTTGGTTGGTTCGCGCCATTCGGCGGTTCAGTCCGCTTTCCGGCCGCAGATCAAGAAGAATGGTCAGCTGCGGTTTGATGTTTTTGGTGGCGATAGCATTGAGCTGCTGGATAATTTTCAAAGGCAACCCCCGCCCAAAGCCTTGATAGGCGATGGTCGCATCGGTGTATCGTTCGCAGATGATTGTTTTTCCGGCGGCGAGCGCGGGAATGATAATCAGTTCCGTATGTTCACTGCGGGCGGCCTGGTAAAGAAATAATTCAGCTAAAGGTGAAATCTTGTGTTCGGGGTCGAGCACTATTTCCCGTATTTTTTCCGCCAGGTTATTCCCGCCCGGTTCCCGCGTATGCAAAACAGCAAACCCTTCAGTTTTTAAATATTCCGCCAACAGCTTTGCCTGAGTAGTTTTCCCGCACCCGTCAATCCCTTCAAAAGTAATAAAAAAACCCCGATTCTTAATTGCCATGATAAATTATATTACTAAAAAATTCCCCTCCGGTCAAGGTAAGCAGATAAACCGGGTGCATCCCCGCATTTGCAAACCCGTTTGTTATTTCCGTCCAGGAATAATGTAGGGCAAGGCTTTAGCCTTGCAAAAAATAGCGACCAATAAATAGTTGCACTACGGAACATTTACAAATACGGGGATGCACCCAGATAAACCTTGATGGAATGCTTGCCGATATTGATTTCAACTCCAACAAACTTGGTGATACCAAAAACCGCGATTCCGTCCTTTCCCGCCTGGTTATTCATTTTTCTCAAATTAGTTTAAAGAATTCCAACCTTGAAGAACCGGATATGCTTGGCCGGGCTTACGAATATTTGATTGAAAAATTTGCCGATGATGCCGGTAAAAAAGGCGGCGAATTTTATACTCCCCGGAAAGTTGTCCAGCTGATTGTTGAACTTCTTCAACCAAAGGAGGGGATGCGAATCTGCGATCCGACCGCCGGCTCGGGCGGCATGCTGATTGAATGCGCTCATTACCTGGAAAGGGGGAAAGGTAACCTTAAAAATATTTCTTTGTTTGGGCAAGAAAAAAATATTGGCACCTGGTCAATTTGCAAGATGAATATGCTTTTACACGGTTTACCCGATGTTCGGATTGAAAAAGGCGATGTAATTCGCGACCCGAAACTGGTTAAAGACGGGGAATTAATGCTTTTTGACCGGGTAATCGCCAATCCGCCGTTTAGCCTCGACGATTGGGGGATGGAGACCGCCCAGAATGACGGTTATGGCCGGTTCCGTTACGGAATCCCGCCAAAAACCAAAGGCGATTACGCCTTTGTTCAGCATATGCTGGCGACGATCAATAATCAAGGTATGGTAGGCGTAGTAATGCCGCACGGTGTTCTTTTTCGCGGCGCTTCGGAGGGAAAAATCAGAAAGGCAATTTTGGAAGAGGATTTCTTTGAAGCGATTGTCGGTTTACCGGTAAATCTTTTTTACGGCACCGGTATCCCGGCGGCAGTTTTAATTTTTAATCGCAATAAACCCGCTAAACGTAAGGAGAAGATTTTATTTATCAATTCTGCCCAATATTACGAAGTTGTCAAAAATCAGAACAAACTTCGCGATGAGGATATTAAAAGAATAGTTAATGCTTTTAATGAATATAAAGATATAGATAGATTCTCGCGTGTGGTCCCGCTCAATGAGATTAAAGAAAATGACTACAACCTAAATATCAGCCGCTATATCGATATAACCGAGCCGGAACCTAAGATTGATGTCAAAGAAGCCCTGGCCCAACTGCGGCAAATAGAAAAACAACGCGATAAAGCCGAAAAGAAGATGAATAAATGTTTGAGGGAGCTGGGGTATGAATAAAATTGGAGGTGACAAATTGGCACCTCCAAATCTGGGGAAGAAGTACAAATCTTAAGGTCGCAAATTGCGACCTTAAGAAAATGAATTGGATGTCACAATTTGTGACTTCCAAATATGGAACAAACTCGCAAACTAGCGCAATAAGGAGGTATGGTGTGCAGGAATTAATTCCTCAAGTGATAATTGAACAAAGGATATTTTTGATCCGCGGGCATAAGGTTATGATTGACAGAGATTTAGCCGAAGTATTTGGCGTGGAAACTAAATATCTCAATCGGCAAGTAAAAAGGAATATCCTGCGTTTCCCAAATGAATTTATGTTTCAACTTGATAATAAAGAGAGAAATGAACTGGTGACAATTTGTCACCGGTTCGTTACAATGAAGCACTCAAGTAATTTGCCCTACGCTTTTACCGAAGAAGGCGTGGCAATGCTTTCCAGTGTTTTGAATAGTGAACGGGCGATTCAAGTTAATGTTTATATTATGCGGGCTTTCATAAATTTAAGAAGAGAAATTTTAACCTGTGCCGGTTTGAAACGGAAAATTGAAGCGATGGAGAAAAAATACGATGCCCAGTTTAAAGTTGTTTTCGATGCTTTTAAAGAATTATTGGAATCGCCAACCAATGAAAAGAGGTCGAAAATAGGATTTGATATAGAATAAAATTTGTTGTGAAGGAGAGATCTAATTTGATCCCTCAAGACTGGAATGAAATTAATTTATCCGAAGAGCCGGCGGTTGAGTTGTTGAAAGCGCTGGGTTATGACTTTGTTTCGCCGGAAAAATTGGAAGCGGAGCGGGAAAGCCTCAAAGAAATCGTTTTGGTTTCGCGTTTGGAGAAGAAGCTGAAAGAATTTAATCCCTGTCTTTCCGATGAAAACCTGAAAAAAGCAGTCCGGATGATTACCCATGTGCCGGCAACAAGTCTGATTGAGGCGAATGAAAAGATTTATACTTCTGTCGCGCATGGTATTTCGCTGGATCAGGATTTAGGCGATGGTAAGGGGCAAAAAGGGCGGGATGTTAATTTTGTTGATTTCGATCATCCGGAAAAAAATGAATTTGTTGTCACCCGGCAATTTAAAGTTGCCGGCCCAAAAGAAAATATCATCTGCGATATAGTCGCATTTGTTAACGGTATTCCCTTCGTGATTATTGAGTGTAAAAGTCCGACGATTCATGAGCCGATTGATGAAGCCATTAAACAGCTTTTTCGTTATCAGGAGTTAAAAGACGAATATAAAGACCGTGGCGCTCCTAAATTGTTCGAACCAATCCAAATCCTAATTGCCACCTGCGGTCAAAAAGCCAAGTTTGCGACAATTTGCACACCTTACCGGCATTTTTTGGAATGGAAAGCGCCTTCCCCGATTACCCTTGACCAGCTAAATGAAAAATATACCAGCCGAAAATTCGGCAAACCTCCTACCCCTCAGGATATCCTGCTTTACGGACTTCTTTATCCTGCTAACTTACTTGATTTAGTGCGCAATTTTATTGCTTTTGAAGTAGAAAACGGACGAACGATCAAAAAGATCGCCCGCTATCAGCAATTTATCGCCGTAAATAACGCGTTGGAGCGAATTCAAAAAGCCAAGGATCCCAAAAAACGCGGCGGGGTTATTTGGCATACCCAAGGTTCGGGTAAATCTTTGTCAATGTTATGGCTGGCGGTAAAATTAAAAAGGTGCGTCAGTTTAGAGAACCCGGCTTTAATTGTTGTTACCGACCGGATTGATCTGGACAATCAAATTGTCGGAACATTTGAACGTTGCGGTTTTTCCAATCCGGTTCAAGCGAAAAATGTTGCCCATTTAAAAAAATCTATTCGTAATGAAGCCGGTCAAACGATTATGACTACCATCCAAAAGTTTCAGGATTTAACCGGAGAAAAAGAAAATTCTATTTTGTCCAAGGCCCAAAATATCTTTGTAATGGTTGACGAAGCTCATCGGACGCAATACAAAAATTTGGCCGCAATGATGCGCCGGTCCTTGCCGAATGCTTGTTTTTTGGGGTTTACCGGCACACCGATCGATAAACAAGACCGCTCTACGGTGCAAACTTTTGGTCCGTATATTCATACTTATACAATCGAGCAAGCGGTTCAGGACGGCGCGACAGTGCCGATTTATTATGAAAGCCGGCTTCCCAATGTTCATCTGCAAGATGAAAACTTGGATGCGCTTTTTGAGCGGTATTTTCAGGATTACAATGAAAAGGAGCGCGAGGAGATAAAACGGAAATATGGCAAGGAAGAAATAATCGCGCTTGCGGCCTCCCGGATAGAAGCAATATGTTTGGATATTATCGAGCATTACGAAAAATTTATTCTACCCAATGGTTTTAAAGCCCAAGTCGTTACCCTCAATCGGGAGGCGGCGGTCAGTTATAAAGAAACGCTGGATCGACTAAATGCTCCGCCTTCGGCAGTTTTGATTTCATCAAATCATAACGATCCCCAACGCTTAGCCAAACATCGTAAAAGTAAGGCAGAAGAAAAGGAAATTATCCGCAGTTTCAAGGAAGACCCGGCAAGTAAATTGGCGATTATTGTAGTTTGCGACAAACTTTTGACCGGTTTTGATGCGCCGGTTGAGCAGGTTATGTACCTGGACAGCCCTTTAAAACAGCACACACTTTTACAGGCGATAGCCCGCGTCAACCGAACCGCCGAGAAAAAAGACTACGGACTGATTGTTGATTATTGGGGTATATCGAGAGATTTACAAGAAGCGCTTGGAGTATTTCAACCGGCCGATATTATTGGCGCCCTTACCCTTAAAACGGACGAACTTCCTCGTTTGGAAGCGCGGCATCGGGCCGTCATGCGGTTTTTTGATAAAGTGAATAAAGCGGATCTGGAAGCCTGTATAAAAATATTAGAACCGGAAGATATTCGAGCCGATTTTGATTTATCTTTTAGGCGTTTTTCCCAGAGTATGGATATGGTTTTACCAGATCCCGAGGCTTTACGCTATAGCGCGGATTTAAAATGGTTAGGCAAAGTAAGAAATGCGGCAAAAGCGCGTTTTCGGGATCAATCGCTTGATTTGTCCGGGTGCGGCGCTAAAGTACGCCAACTTATTGAGGAACACATCAGAACCAATGGAGTTAACAAACTACTGGGACCGGTGTCAGTATTTTCGAAAAAATTCGATGAAGTCGTAGCCGCGCTTACTACACCCGAGGCAAAAGCCAGCGAAATTGAACATGCTATCCGGCATGAAATCCATGTCCATCTTGAAGAAGATCCGATTTTCTATCAATCCTTAAAAGAACGGCTGGAAAAGATTATCGAAGAAAAAAAGAGGGAACGGCTGAGCGCTATCGAAGAACTAAAAAAATTAGATGTTCTTGTTGATGAAATAAGAAATATCGGAAAAACCGCTCATAAATTGGGTTTTTCGGAAACGGAATATGCTTTATATCGGATCTTCCCTATTAAGTTGATAAATATTTTCTGCGAATCATATTGAAATTATAGGCTGTTTTCGCTCAGTAGCGAGTTTTTTCTTAGTGTCTACATTTACCCCTTTAAAGGCTAAAACATCGGGCAAGGTAACATC
>JBDRON010000049.1:0-17161 GCA_043810025.1 Elusimicrobiota bacterium | reverse complement strand
ACTTTTCTACAGTTTTTGAGTGTGAACTTATTCGAGAAAACCCTTATTTATCAAGCATTTTCAAAGAACGATGATATTACGGAATCTCCGTATATCCAAAACGAATTGTTTTTTCAACAATATTCTGTGGGACAGTAGTGGAATAATATAGCTAAAGCTAATTTGCAAACCATAAATTTAGGAAAGCCGCATCGGAGTGGTTCGCAAATTTAAGTCTGTCGAAAAAATCGCCATTGATTCGGGTGCGGCGGAAAAGGGATGTGGGGAGAATTCCGTCGCACCCGAGTCGGAGCGAAGCCCTATCCTCATCTGTAGTAAAATCTCTGATTCCTCAATAAAAAAAATATTCTTGCCCTGTTTTTTAATTTCATCAATCTTGAAAATTCCTGTTGATTTTTTTTATTAAATAGAATAAAATTGTCCCTGTAGTTTGCGATTGGCGCTTAGCTAAATTGCGGGAGTAGTTCAGCGGTAGAACGTCAGCTTCCCAAGCTGGATGTCGCGGGTTCGATTCCCGTCTCCCGCTCTTTTGTTTTCGCCGGCAAAGGGGACAGAAATTAAGCGAAAAACATAAAGTAGTGGAGGCAAGTTGCCATATACCGGTAATCATTAGATTTTTGAGTTGACACTTGACACTATAAAAGGGGGGGATAGTGGAAAAGGCTGATCAATTCCAGGAGCGTCGTCATTTTACGAGACAGGAAAAATTTGCTGCGCTAAATTGTTCTATCTTTGACTGTAGTAAAAAAATTGAGGTTTGGGAAGATATCGCGGCTCAGGTTCAAGATGCCGGTGATGGCGGAATTGGATTAAACATCTGTCGCTGGTGGAAATGCTCTAATTGTCCGTATCGGATAAATCAGACAACAAAAGGGGAAAAAAATAACTGTGAAATTAATGGATGCGCTTTTGGTACAATGGAATGGCCATTAGAGATCAAAGGTGTTTTAAAGTTGAATTTGAAAAATAAGAATAAAGAAAAATTTTTGAAACCTTTAGGAAAGATTATGTGGTTAAAATGTGGAAAAGAATGTTACAACATGGGTGTTTCATTCCTGGAAAAAAAGAATTTCAAACCGGCTCGATTTGTCTTTCTTAAGCAATCCTAAATGGGCGGGCAGGTCATGACCTGCCCCTACAACTCTGGCCGGGTATATTTTGCTTCGACTACTGTCTTCATCCCGCCTCGAGAACTGAACTCGCCGGTAACGGAAGCCCAAAGCGGTTGGCAATCAGCGGCAAAATCCTGAAGGATTTTATTGACCGCATTTTCTTGAAAAATACCCAAATTGCGGTAAGCTAAAAAATACATTTTTAAAGATTTTAACTCGGCGCACCGTTGATCGGGAAGATATTTTATGATGATAACGCCAAAGTCCGGCAAACCTGTTTTAGGGCAAACTGAACTAAATTCATGGTTAATGATAGTTATTTCGTAGTTTGGAAATTGGTTAGGAAAATACTCTATTTTCGGTAAGCGATTTTTTATTCCGGCTTCGGCATGCTTTTTATTATATGCGGGCATAAGGTTAAAGGCAGCCTAAAAGCCTAAAAGTCATTAGCCTAAAAGTAGAAAAGATTTGAAACTTTAATAACTCTTTAACTGTTTTTTGAGCCTTTGCTTTTAGTCTCTTAGGCTTTTAGGCTGCTGTTTAGGCTGTCGTTAAGGCTTTTAGGCTGCTGTTTTCAGGAATATAGGCGCGGTAATCCAGATTGGGGAAGATATTATCCCGGCTTTTCAAATTGTTAATGTAATCAGCATCAATTTGATCTCGTTTAATTTGTTCATAGATTGCCAGAAAACGGTTAAGATGATCTTTAGTGCGTTTTTGGGCATAATTTAAAGCAGTCCCGACGGTCATCAGGAAAGCCCAATCGGAAGATTGGGCCAGCAGTAATTCCCTCGCCGCTTGATTTAAGGCTTCCTTTCTTATTCCTTCGGCCAGGGGATTTTCCGAGGCTAACTCTATCATCCTTTCACTCATTTTATGTAAATGCGGATAGATCCAGTCGTTTGTTCCATTTAACCAGACTTCATTGTAACCTTTATCTCCCCAGGAAGACATCGATGGCTGCAATACCTGATTGTTAGGATACATATTCAAATATTCAATCGGCGTGATCAGACTGATGTTTTTTTGATCGTAATGGATTTTACGGAAAAGAAAATCCAGAAAATCCGGACCTTCGTACCACCAATGGCCAAAAAGCTCGGCGTCATACATGGAAACAATCAGCGGTTTTCGGCCAATCAGTCCGGAAAGATATTCGGCCTGCTTTTCCCGGTTGTACATAAAGTTTCCGGCATGCGAGGCGGCGGCTTCCCGGGCTTCGTCAGGATTATAGGGTTGTTTTGAATGTAAATCAACCTTCCCGGTAATCCGATGATATTTGAGTCCGACATTTCGTCTGACTCCGTCGGAATGAAGATAGGGGCGAATATAATTATCGTCCTCAGCATCGTAACCGATATCCCGGTAAAATTCCCGATACCGGTAATCTCCGGGATAACCAAGCTGCGCGCTCCAGACCTGAACCGCCGATTCGATATCCCGGGAAAAGGCGGCTACACCGGATGGGCAATAAACCGGGGCAAAGACGCCGTAGCGCGGTCTGGGAACCCCAAAGAGGAGACCATGGGCTTCCAAAAAGAAAAATCGCAAACCCTCATCCTTAAGAATTTGATCATCACCAGGGTTATAAGCGCATTCGGCTAACCAGATGCCGCGCGGCCGCCGGCCAAAAAGCCGGCTGTAATCATCAGCGGCAATTTTGATTTGGGCGCGGACGGCTTGACGGTTGACATTTAAAGGAAGAAAATTGTGGGTTGCGCCGCAGGTAATTATTTCAATTTTGCCCAGATCCTGAAATTTTTTAAAGGCGCTGATCAAATCGCTGTGATAATAATCCTCATAATAGTATCGATATTTTTTTAGTTTTGTTTCATACATTTGGACAACGCGGTGGAATTCCGGCTGGTGGCGCGTTCTAAGCAGTTCTTTTTCGGTTAATTCAATTAATTTATGCAGATGCCTCCGGCAGCGCTGCTTAAGCAGATCATCGGAAAACATCGCGCAAAGCGGCGGGGTCAAGGAAATTGTCAGACGAAAATCGATATTCTCTTCCAGCAGTTTTTCAAAGACGACCAATAGCGGCAGATAGGTTTCGATAACGGCCTCAAAAAACCAGTCTTCCTCCAGAAAATCATCGTATTCGGGATGGCGGATAAAAGGCAGATGGGCATGCAAAACCAAACAAAGATAACCGTTTTCATTTCCTGTAATCATAGCTTTTCCTGTTCCCGCCCCCCTTATTTTGTTTTTCTTTCGACAGTTATGGTAATTTCCCTTTGCTGGCTGCCGCTGGCGGAAACTGCCCGGATAGGAAAGTTTAGGATGCTGTTTGGAAGATAAAATCGAGCGCTAAAAGTTCCATCGCTATTTAATTGAATCGGTTTACCTTGCAGGGTTAGTTGAGCATTTGGTTCCGTGGCTCCATGAATAATTACTTCCGCATCGGCTAAAAGCCAGAAGTCCTCCGCTATCGGTCTAACCGCGCCCATTGAACTGATTCCGCCTGATGTCGGCCAGGAAGATGTTGACTGAAACATCTCCCAACGTTTCGCCAATAGCTTGGATATTTCCCCCGACCCGATACCGATCCGATCGGCTCCGGAAAGACTATAGAGTTTATCGAAGTCTGCCTGAATCATTGCCCATTGCTCGTCAACCTTTTCCGATACTTTTCCGGCCGGCAAAGTAATGATGTTTGAACGGGCCAGCAAAATAAATTCGCCATTTGGTTTGCGCAGTCCTAATTCCACACAATAGCTTCGACCGGGATTGAGGACTTGAATATACCAGTTGCGGACTTCCAGACGGGCGGATACATCAAAAAAATTATGGGAGTTCGTTCCATTAAAAGTTATTCCGGTAACATCGTGCACTCGCAGCACAGTCGCAGTTTGTTCAAATATATTTTCACCATGCTTTAGTTTTACTTGGGCAATCTTTTTATCATTTATTTCCCAATAGGAATACATCCACAAGGGGTCGCGGGGCATAATTACTATTTGATTATCACCATAGCTGGAAGGTAAATCTCCACCTCGATCCACAAAGGTTTTTTCGTTTATTGGATAAACTGCTGTCGTCATACCGGAAGTAGGTGCTTTTTCACTCATACAGTGCCTCCTAAAATATACCTGATAATTAAAGATAATTTCGCATTCTCTGTTATCTGTTAAAAAATTCCGATCTCTAATTTGCAAGTAGATTCTACAAAATATGTTTAAGTGGTGTCAAGGTAATTTTCAAAGGCGTTTTTTAAAAACCGATTTGACAAATCCAGGGCTTTTTGATAGAGTAAAAAACAAATGACTTCCCTGAAATTTATTGCGGCAATAGTTTTTTTTGTTTTAAGCGCGGGGTATCTTTTTTATCCCAAGTTCATCATTAATTTAAATAGTTTTTTTCGGGATCAGCTGTTCAATGATGCTTTTATAATTACCCGCCGCCGTCAGTTAGGCTTGTTGTTTTTACTGTTAGCTTTACTCAGTTCTTACATGGGGATCTCTGCCTGGAAACATGGCGCTGTCCGGGTTAAACAAAAGAGTCTTAGCGCTGTGGATAGAAAGATTTTGCTCGGGAGGGTTTATTACAACTCCGGTAAATATAATTTGATGCTCAATGAATATAAGCAAGCCTTAGCCTTGGATAATCATAATTTGACGGCTTTGAAAGGGATCGGGTTAGCCTGGCTGATGATGGGAGAGAGGAAGAAGGCGACAAATATTTATGAGCAGGCGCTAAGAATTGCTCCTGAGGATGCTTACCTGAGAAAACGTTTGCGGCAGCTGCAGGAAGAACAGTTGGAAAGTCAGGCAGTTTCATCTACTCCAGCCGAAGGCAATGAAAATAAATAGCTTTGTTAAGATCGGTAAAACTTTTCAGGGAGGCGCAAGTTGGGGGAAAATAAAACATTGCGTATCGATGGACATACACGCTTGGTGGGTATTTTTGGTTATCCGGTGGAACATACTTTGTCTCCGGTCCTTCAGAACGCCGCTTTCGCCGCCAGGAATCTGAACTTCGTTTATTTGCCGTATTTAGTCAAGCCCGAACATCTTTTCCGGGCGGTGTCTTCCATCCGGGCGTTGAATATGGTTGGGGTAAATGTTACCATCCCGCATAAAGAAGCGGTGGTGGAGTTTTTGGATGAACTTCATGCTTCGGCAAAAATTGTCGGGGCCGTCAATACCATTCATTATCGCAATAACAAGTTGACCGGCTATAATACCGACGGGAAAGGTTTTCTCGATTCTTTGATCCATGAGGGAAAATTCAGCCCTTCCGGGAAGAAAGCCGTCTTGTTAGGGTCGGGAGGCGTGGCCCGGGCTTTGGCGGCGGTGCTTGCCGAGCAGGGAATAAAAAAACTGACGATCGCTAACCGGACACCGAAGAAAGCGGAAATTCTGGCCAGCCGGTTAAAAAGATTTTTTTCCATTCCGATCACCGTAACCGGCTTAAATTCGGCCGATTTAAATTCGGCAATTGAAGAGGCGGACATACTTTTAAATGCCACTTCTGTGGGGATGTCCCTTCCGGAGAAAATATTAATTCATTCGCGGGCTTTACACCGGCGGCTTTTTGTCTACGATGTTGTTTATCAGGATACCCCGCTTTTGAGGGCGGCAAAAAAAATCGGAGCAAAAACTTTGAACGGCATGGGGATGCTGATCTACCAGGGCGCCGAATCGTTTGAAATCTGGACCGGTAAAAAGGCCCCGCTGGAAGCAATGCGCCAGGCGCTAGAATTGCAATTGCAGTTGGCGAGCAGGCAGGAGAAAAGCAGATAAATCCTTGAAGTCCTGAAAGGACGCCGGAATATAGGCGGGGGTTTTAACCCCCGAAAAAGAAATACCAATGAAATATTAAGCCCTGAAAGGGCGCAGGAATAAATATGTCAAAAACCAGAAAACACCTGCGCCCCTTTGGGGCTTATATTGTTTGGGGCTGATTAGCGGGGGTTAAAACCCCCGCCTATATTCCGCAATCCCTTCGGGATAAAAATATTAAACACAGCAATATTCGCTAAGTTTATTAGTTTATGTATATCCCTAAGTTCTTTGATGGTGTGCCATTTTGGCATACCATCCAAAATGTATTTTGAAGGTGATGTAATTGAAAGGTTTTTACTCGATTGAAGTCCTGAAAGGACGCCGGAATATAGGCGGGGGTTTCAACCCCCGAAAAAGAAATACCAATGAAATATTAAGCCCTGAAAGGGCGCAGGAAAAAAAACGTCAAAAACCAGAAAACACCTTCGCCCCTTTGGGGCTTATATTGGATTGCGCAATTTAGCGGGGATTGCATCCCCGCCTATATTCCGCAATCCCTTCGGGATAAAAATATTAAAGACAGTAATCCCCGAGTGAGCTAAAACGAGACAAAAAGATCGTACATGTGGGGTCAAAACAATTGGGTTATTGGGTATTGGCTTAATTACATTTGATTACATTTAATTACATTTGATTTACATTTAATTCATGTAAAAAAATCCTATTATAGGATAAAAATTTGAGAATAAATATAATTTAAAAAGGGGACAAAAAAATGAGCTTGCGTTATCTGACGGCCGGTGAATCGCACGGTAAGTGTTTGACGGCAATTTTAGAAGGTATTCCCGCCGGATTAAATTTAACCGCGGAAGAAATAAATTTGGAGTTGGCCCGCCGCCAGCAGGGTTACGGGCGGGGCTTGAGGATGCAGTCGATTGAAAAAGATCGAGCGGAAATTACCAGCGGTCTGCGCCATGGGCAGACGATTGGTTCACCGATCACGTTGGTGATTTTTAACCAGGATTGGGCCGGCCGGAAAGGCGACAATCTGCCGCCGCTCAGTTGTCCACGGCCGGGTCATGCCGATCTGGCCGGGTTAATTAAATATCGGAGGAAAGACATCCGTGACATTTTGGAACGGGCCTCGGCGCGGGAAACGGCTATCCGGGTGGCGTTGGGCGCGGTCGGCAAGAAATTATTGAAAGAATTCGGCATAAAAATTTTTTCCTACGTAGATAATATTGGCGGGATCAGCATCAGCAGTCAAAGCCGGCAGGGTTTGTGGGAAAAAATTGAGCAGTTGGAAAATTCCGTGTTGCGTTGTCCGGATCGGGTAGCAGAGAAAAAAATGGTCCAACTAATTGACCGGGCGCAAGCCGCGGGCAATACGGTCGGCGGAACTTTTCAGGTAGTGATCAAAGGTGTACCCATCGGTTTAGGCAGTCATATTTCCGGAGAGAAAAGATTAAGCGTTCGCCTAACCTCCGCTTTGATGTCCATCCCGGCAATTAAAGGGGTAGAGATCGGCGAAGGGTTTGCCCTGGCCGAAAAATTAGGTTCGCAAGCTCAAGACCAGATTGTTTATCTGCCCAAAGAAGGTTTGCGTCGCTTAACCAATCATGCCGGGGGCATCGAAGGCGGAATCAGCGATGGCGAAGAGATCATTTTGCGGGCGGTAATGAAGCCGATTGCCAGTCTGGGCAAACCGTTAAACACCATCGATCTACGCAACAAGAAAGTCGCCCCCGCCGAAAAAGTCCGAGCCGACATCTGCGCTGTCCCCGCCGCCGGCGTAGTCGGCGAAGCCCTCGCCGCCTTAGAAATTGCCAACGCCTTCCAGGAGAAATTCGGCGCCGACAGCCTGCCGGAATTAAAAGAAAACTATCAGAATTATATGAAGTATATTAAGAAGAGATTTGGCTAATAGTCCCTAACTTGCTATCAATTTATCTTTCTGAAATAAAATTACCTTTTCTTTTTTAGCCAATTGTTTCATCGCCTCTGTAAATCCGCTTTTAGAAAAAAGGCAATAGTATTTTTTTATTTCTTCATTCTCCCAATTTATCAGCTGGGATTTTCTTTTTAAGTCCTGGTAAATATCAATACCCACTTGTTTGTTGCTCCATTTGACTTCGCCAAAGAGAACTTTGTTTTTATCCTCGTTTAAGGCTACTATATCTATTTCTTCATTCTTATCCCACCATCTTCCCGCGGCGGCTATGGAGAAAAATTTATCCTCGTAATCCTTAATTATTTCCTTGGCGATTATTTCGTAATTTTCTGCCACTAAGACATTGAAATCTTCTTTTATCTTTCTTAAAACAAAATCAATCCTATCTTCTTCAATATTCCCTTTATTGGGTAAAATATAGCGAAAGTGAAATTTGAAAAACTGATCCAACAGTTTATAAATACCTTTTCTTGATTTTAAAGGATTTTTTTCGGTTACGGGAATTTCCTTTTGGATAAGGTTAAGATCCTCCAGAATAAACAAATATTTATGCAAGTTTCCTTTTTCTATGCAAGTTTCATTTACTATTTCGCCAAATTTATTTTTACTTAAGGCAATAGCTTTTAAGATTGCTAAATAATTACGCGCTTCTCGTAATTCCTCTCTTAAGATAAATTCCACTTCGTTATAAAGAAAAGCCTCCGGTTTAAGGATGCTTTCTCGAATATTTGTATCCAGAGAAATTTTTGGATCAAATCTTTTCAGGTAACTGGGGTTGCCTCCAGCGATAGAATAAAATTCCAGACAACTCTCAAAAGAAATATCCGGATAAAATTCCCGGCAAACAGAAAACGAGAAAGGTTTTAAAAAAATCTGTCCTGTTCTTCGTCCATATAATGGAGCCTTGTAGGAAAGAGCCTCCTGTTCCATCATCGCGATGCTGGAACCGGATAAAATTAAAAAAATTGGCGTATCTTTCAGATATTCATCCCAGCCGGCTTGGAAGATAGAGGAGATACCTTTATTGGCTTCAGCCAGATAGGGGAATTCATCAATGACGACAATTAATCTCTGTTCCGCATGTTTCTTTAGATATTCAAAGAACCAGTTCCAATTATCAAACCCCTTCCGTCTCAAAATTTCGTCATCATAAAATTCACCGACTACTTCACTTAATAATTTCAAATTTTCATGCTCGTTAATTCTTTGCGCAAGAAAATACAGATGGGGTTTATTTTTAATAAACTGTTTAATTAATTCAGTTTTACCTACACGCCTTTTTCCATAAACAATTACCAACTCCGCTTCTTTTCCCTGCCCGAATTTTTCTAGCGCCGATAATTCTTTTTTTCGATCAATAAAGTTTATCATATTACCCCTCCCCCATCTAAATCAGTCTACTTTAAAGTAGTCTACTTTAGAGTAGACTACTTGTCAACAATAAAAATAGGCACGATGGTAGAACATCCCTTAGCGATGAGATATTGTTTTTTGTTTGTTGTCTCACTTTCAGAGCTAATCCCCGCTAAGTTTATTAGTTTACCACGTCCCTAACACCTAAAAACATTTTTTCGAGCAGGAACTTAGTATATTTAGAGAGAAATAAAACAGTCTTTTGCTTTTATGGTTTGTTTTAAGGGTATGGTTATTTTTGTTTTAAACGGTTTAGCAGTACGGTGTCTAATGCTGGTTGCTAAAATTTTTTCGCAATCTTCTATTGGGATAAGGTTTGGTAATATATCGAGTAGTGCATCGTAAAATGAATTTAAATATGAGTATTTTTTCAAAGTCTCTATTTCTTTCAGAATTTCTGGACGTAGCTTTCCCGAAAAAAATGTGTATAAATCAACTTGTACGCTGGGTAGAATAATATCCTTGAAATATACGTTTCTAATTGTTTCGTCAGAAAACTGTCCAAGAACACTGCTTATAGCTGACAAAATTATTTTTTGCCAATTGTTCTTCCATTCCTTTTCTGTGAGGCCAGAGGTGAAAGAACCTTCATCAGTATCAATTATTCTAAAAAATGGATCGTAATTACTCAAACAAGTAGCGATTCTTTTATGCGATGATTTAGATATCCAGCTTCCGATAAATATTTTTGTTAAGTTATAATTAATATAGGCAAGATAGAACTCCAGCCTTTTTTCCCTTGTTAGGTTTGGAAATAAGGAGGACAAAAAGTCCGTGAGTACCTTATCATGAATCAGTATCGTTTCCGGATCGTCACCTAAATACATATCCAATCGCGGGGTGCCGGCACCTAATCGTACACTGAACCAGATTTCGTTATAATGATTCCCATATTTATCGTTATTATCTGCTAATTCAGGGAAATTGTCTTTCGTAAAAAGCTGCCTTACTCTGACTGTATCGGCATAAAATATTACTCCCAACCCTCTGGCTTCTTCTTCCATAGGCAAGCTTTCTTTCTCTGCTTCCATACAGGCACCGACACCGCCGAAAGTAACGGTTCCCCCTTCTAGACTATTACTGGGTACACTGTAGGGCAGTCCGGGAATAAAAACATTTTTTTCTGCAAATTTAGCTAGAATGTTTTTCGGTAAATCGGCTTTATGGTTATCTGGTTGAGAATTCAGCATGTGGCAACCCACTCCTTTGAACTGTAGTTCACTGGCTAGTTTTATTTTGATTTTTTTTTGTTTGACCAATTCTAAAATAACTTTTTGTAATTCCTCTCTCTTAACTTCTTTACCATACAATTCGGAAACTTCGATTAATGTTTTTAGAATAACTATCCCTTCTCTTGTTTCTCGATAGGGTACAACCCACGGCCCGGGAAAATAAACTACTCTTCCTTTGTTGGCAAAAGCTTTAACCTTGAGATGATTACCATTGGCATCATAAGCTTTTTCTAAATTTAGTTCTTTTAATTCTTCTTCCGCAAGCGGCCGGCCATCTTTGTGCCTGATTTCACCATCTTTGTCTAGTATCGGGATTAAATTTTCAGACCATAATAAATTTTCGTCTTCTGAGGTAGGTTTGATGAATTTATACATCCAGCATTCTACCGGCAGTAAAAACTGCTCCGTAAAATAAAAGCGGTCTGCTTGGTCCCCTGGATAGGTTAAGGTCTGGAAATTACCAGAAAAGGGATTTATTAACATCATCGTTATCCTTTCTGCTGCTAGTTTGTCAACTGTCTTGTTGATCCCTTCAATATTTTCAACATTCAATGTGGGGAATGCATTTTTAGATAAAAAATCTATTGCCGAATTCAGAATATTTTTCTTCATTTTGCTGATTATTTTAGAAGTTTCTGGCAAATTATCTGTCTCCTGTAGACTAACCGTTCCCATCACGTTAGGTGGTCTAAGGTAATTTTGGTGTCTAATTTCATACTGTGTAGGAGGACAAATTAAGTTCGACCAATCATTAAGTAGGCAAATGCAAATAACAATGGTAAATAGTTTTTTGTAATTTTTCATTTTTCTTACCTATACAAATAGTATACTGTCTATTAATAGTATACAAAACGGATGTTAAGTTTGTGTTAAGGAAATGTTAATTTTTTGTTAAGATTTTTTTGGGGAAAAGGGAGGGGAGGTGGTTGTTGTTAATCCTGTGCCAGTACCAGGCAATGGATTGTGTTGGCGCCGGCTTTTTTTAGGACCCGGGCGCATTCGTTTAAAGTGGTTTTGGTGGTGCAGATATCGTCGATCAGCAGGATGTTTTTCTCTTTGATTAACTCTTTGTTTTTTACGGCAAAAGTTCCGCTGATGTTTTGGGGGCGGAGTTTTAAAGGCAAGGTGTATTGAGGTTTTGTGCGGCGAACTCGGCGTAAGTTTTGAATCATTAGCGGTTTGTCAAAACTGGTGGATACGGTTTTGGCTAATAATCCGGCCTGATTGAATCCTCGTTTATGATAGCGTAACCAGTGCAGGGGTACTGGGATAATTAAATCAAAACTTTTTCTCATTTTCTCGTCCCGGCTCAGATAATCAATTAATAAGTTCCCTAAAAATTTATAGAGATAGTTCTGCTTCCGGTACTTGAATTTATGGATGGCTTTCTTCATCACTTCGTTGTATTTGCAGACCGAGCGGATCGATTCAAAATAATAGTGGTTTTTGCGGCATAAAAAACAAAGGCGGCCGCCGTCGGGCAGAAATTGTCCGCATCTCTGACAGAAAGGCGGTTGGATGAATTCTATTTCTTTCCGGCAATCCGGACAGAAGCAAGTTTTCGTATCCGCTTTCAGCAATTGGCCGCAGGCGGCGCAGGTTAAAGGAAAGAAAAAATTCAATAAGCGCTGGTAAAAAGAGGCCACAGGGATAGTTGGTGGATATGAAATGCGAAACTCAAAAATTTACAGCTAGTCCCAAATGTGGATTAATTAATCTTGTTTCTAAGGGAGGAAGTAATTTTTCTATTTCTACTATCACTGCTTTCTGCCCTGCTTCTTTTTTTGACTCAGCTGTTTTTTTTGCCCATTTGTTAAATTCCGGATTGTTTTTTATCTGGAATACTATTAAAGCATCGGGCGGAATCTGGTTTGCCAAATTCGGATGTTTCAAAATATATCGGGAAAACTCAAAACCGATTGTTCGCTGTAGTTCCCAAAAATCCGACTTATTCATCTTTAACCTCCTTAAAATAATTCGTTCTAAAAATGGTCCATTCCACTTTCAGTTCCTCTTCAGCAAATGTCAAAGCTTCATTAAAATCTTCTACCGGTAACGGAATCTTTACCATATTGCCCGATGCATGAACTATATCTTTGTGAGCAAAACCATGCCTAGTATCATACCGGACAACAGGATGCCATTTGTTTTCAATAAATATTTCCAGTTGAACAACAAATTCAATTATCCGATTTTTTATTCTTTTATGAACATGTCGAACCCTTGTATCATCGGAATAAAGAAAAACAAATTCCTCTGTTTCAATCTTCACACAAGGAAATATAACAAAACCGAGAAAATTTGTCAATAAAAGGAAAAAGGGTGTTAGGAATTTTATCCTATTGCCAAAATTGAATTAAAAAAATAAAATGATGTGGGGGTTAAAAATGTTAGCATACCCCTCATCCCAACCCTCTCCCTCAAGGGGAGAGGGAGAAGATTTTTGAAATTATCGAAATTTAGCAACGGAGGTGTTTATGTTGGTTAAAGATTTAATGACCAAGAATGTGGTTGCGGTTAAACCGTCGATGGATGTGCATCAACTGGCGGAGCTGTTTATGAAAAAAGATATTAGCGGCGCTCCGGTTGTGGATGAAGAAGGAAAATTTTTAGGGGTGGTTCTGGAAGAAAGTCTGGTGTTTCAAAATAAAAATGTCCATCTGCCGACTTTTGTTAATTTGGCGGGAGCGATCTTATCGTTTGGCGCGCACCGTTTTGAAGAAGAATTGAAAAAAATCACCGGCAGTAAAGTTTCCGATATTATGGAAACAAAAGCGCTGACGCTTTCTCCGGAAACACCGATCGAAGATGTGGCCACGATGATGATCGAAAAAAATATTCATTATTTTCCGGTTTTAGAGAAGGGAGCTTTAGTCGGAGTAATTACCAAGAAAGATATCGTTCGCGGTATTGCCGAAGGCAAGCTGATATAGGAAATTATGGATCTTCAAACGGAACAGACAATTGATCAGATAGAAATTACCCGCAGTAATAAACGGCAGAGAACGGTCAGCGCCCGCTTGCGGGGCGGGGTGATGCAGGTGAGCGCGCCGGCGCAAATTACCGAAGATAAACTGCAAAAAATTATTGCCGGTCTCAAGGAAAGACTTTTAAAACATAAACTGAAAAAAGAATTAAATAAAAATAAGAGCTTAATCGAGATTGCCGAACGGTTAAATAGCGAGTATTTTGCCGGGAAACTAAAAATTAATTCTATTGTCTATACGACCAACCAAAACAGCCGGTACGGCTGCTGCAATTTCCGGCAGGGCAGAATTCTTCTCTCTCACCGTTTGGCCGGTATGCCGGATTGGGTAAGGGATTTTGTCATTGTGCATGAACTGGCCCATCTGTTGGTGCCGAACCACAGTCCGGCTTTTCACGAACTGCTTGCCCGCTATAAATTGGCGGAGAGAGCCAAAGGGTTTCTGTTGGCCAAAGGTTTTGAAAATGACGAGGATGCCGGCAGAGACGATGTTGAGTAAGCAAAGGAATTTGAAAACAATCTGTGCTATCGCCCCAAGCTGGCTGATCAAGAGAAAGGATTTTACTGCGGGCCTGAAAAAACTGGAAGAACTTGGTTTCCGGATGGCGGGGAAGAAATTTTACAGTAAAATGCCCTCTACCCGGGAGAAGGTTAAGCAAATCCATCAGGCCTTCGCCGATAAAAAAGTAGAGATGATTCTTGCCCAGCGGGGCGGTTACGGTTCAATGAAACTTTTGCCTTATCTGGATTTTGCGCTGATAAAAAAAAATCCAAAAATCTTAGCCGGGTTCAGTGACCTGACTACGATGCTTAACGCCATCTATGAGCGAACCGGTCTGGTTACCCTGCATTCGCCGATGGTGATCAATTTGTCTAAACCGTCGCGGTTCACGGTTGAATCTTTTTTAAATGCCCTCGCCGGTTTTCCCAATAAAAATCTTTTTGACGATGCGCCGGTAAAGGTTTATAATCCAGGGACTGCTCAGGGAACCATGAAAGGGGGGAATCTGGTTACGCTGACCGCTCTGCTCGGCACAAAGTGGGAAATCAAGACGGAGGGAGCAATTCTTTTTTTTGAGGATGTTGATGAAAAACTCCATGAAGTGGACCGCTGTCTAACTCACTGGCTGCTGGCCGGCAAATTTAAGAAAATCAAAGGTCTGGTTCTTGGTGATTTTCGCGGGATAAAAAGCGATAAGGTTTATAAAATTTTGTCCGATCAGATGAAAATTAATTTCCCCGTTATCCATTGTCCCTATATCGGCCATGTAAAAAACAAGATCACTTTGCCCGTCGGCGCGAAGGTGGAATTAGATACTAGGAAGAAGTCATTAATGTTGCAGTAGAGTTTTATTATGTATTTTCCCCCTTTGATAAAGGGGGATTAAGGGGGGTAGGTTCTGACTTTCAAAACTCCCCTAACCCCTCTTTATCAAAGAGGGGAATAAAAGAGGATTCTTCAATGAATATTATTTGGGTTTTCCTAATTGGTATCAGTGTGCTGTTTGCCGTCATTAACGGCCGGCTGGATGAATTTACTAAATCCATTTTTGAGGCCGGCAAATCGGCGGTGGAAATTTCTCTCTTTTTGCTGGGGATAGTTTCGCTTTGGCTGGGGATCACCAAAATTGTCGAAGATTCCGGATTAATTCATAAGCTTTCCCGGTTTTTTCGGCCGGTTATTTCCCGGCTCTTCAAAAATATCCCTCAAGATCATCCGGCAATTACCCCGATTACCCTGAATTTATTAGCCAATATTTTTGGTCTGGGTAACGCCGCCACCCCGTTAGGAATTAAGGCGATGAAGGATTTACAATCTTTAAATAAAGATCCGCAGACGATAACTTTTGAGATGATGCTGTTTATCGTCATTAATACGGCCAGTATTCAGATCGTTCCGTTTACGGTAATCGGCCTGCTTGCCGATTACGGCTCGAAAAATCCGACGGCGGTCGTTTTACCAACCATTCTGGTAACGGTTTTGTCCGCTGTTTTTGCCGTCGGCACGCTCTTTTTATTCAGGAAGTTTTTTAAATGAAAAAAAATGTAGAACTTATTATTTGGAGTTTTCCCTCTCCCCTTGCGGGAGAGGGCAGGGTGAGGGGCAAGAAATGCGAGTAATCAATTATCTTTCCCAGTTGGTGATCCCGCTTTTTATCCTTTTTGTGATTGTTTACGGTTTTCTCAAAAAGGTGCGGGTTTATGATTCTTTTATCAGCGGAGCGAAAGACGGAATCAATATCGTTCTCCAAATTTTTCCTTATATTCTGGCGATCTTTATTGCCGTAAAATCGTTTCAGGCCTCCGGGGCTTTTGATTTTGTTAAAAATATGTTCTCCGGCGTTTTTCTTTTCCTGAAAATACCGCTCGAGGTTATTTCCATCGCGCTGATTAAACCGTTATCGGGCAGCGCTTCCATCGGCGTGTTTACCGAGGTGGTCAAAACTACCGGTCCGGATTCACTGGCTGGCAAAATTTCCGCCGTGATCATGGGCAGCGCTGAGACCACCTTTTATGTCCTCGCCGTCTATTTAGGTTCGGTGGGAATTAAAAAGACCAAATATCTCGTCCCCGTCTGCGTCATCGCCGACATTGTGGGAATTATTCTGGCCGTAGTTATAGTGAAATTGATTTTTTAAAGGCAGCAGAGAGGCAGCCTAAAAGCCTAATAGCCTAATAGGCTAAGAGCTAAAAGATTCGAATCTTTAATACTCTTAGGCTAATGACTTTTAGGCTTTTAGGCTGGTGTTGATCATGTGCAGAATGCTCGGAATAAAAAATTTTGATTATCGTCAACATCGAAGGGCGCTGGAGAATTTTTTTCAGCTCGCCGAATGCGGGAAGATACTGCGCGGGGACAGCCGCGGCCATTGTGACGGCTGGGGTATCGGGTATTACCAAAACGGCCGCGCCTTTCTGCATAAAAGCGGCCGATCAATTATTGCCGATAAAGAAGATTATTTTCGCCGGTTAGAAAAAATTGATCGTTCGCCGGTTTTAATTGTCCATCTGCGCAAATCTGCCTGGAAAAATACTTCTACCGCTGAACATTCTCACCCCTTTCTCTACAAAAACTTTTTGTTTGCCCAGAATGGGACGATTTACGATTATAAAAAATTACTCCCGGAGATCACGGAAACGAAACTACCGTCTTCCGAGGCTTTAGATACGGAGGTTTATTTTCACTATAGCTTAAATTCTGCTGCTTTGGGCCTGGAAAACGCTTTTCGAAAATCCATCCAAAAGATTGAACAGCAGAATAAATATTCCGCGCTTAACTGCCTGTTTTCCGACGGGAAAAAACTCTACGCTTACCGGGATTATTGCCGGAGTCCCGGGTATTACACCCTTTATCAGGCCAAATTTGGCAAATCAAAACTAATTTCTTCCGAACCGGTTTCGCCGCAATTAAAATGGCGGATGCTGAAGAAGAGGGAATTGTTGGTGGTGAAGTAATTAATTAAGGAAGCCGGCGAAAAACTTAATAAATGAAAATTAGAGCAGGGAATTGAGAGTACCTAAGAACCGCGATTGATTTTTGATTTTATAACGATAAATGCCAGTAAAAATTTCCACCTGTTGGGTGGAAATACTTTAGCTAGTTTCTGTCGTCTAACTGAATTTACGACGATAAAATGCTATTATTTTATCAATTATAAAGTCGTTTTTTTATAATTTTAGCAAAAAATCGCCTCTATATTTGGCAAAGATTAAATTTCCCCCTTTTTTAAAGGGGGCGA
>JBDRON010000048.1:0-11168 GCA_043810025.1 Elusimicrobiota bacterium | reverse complement strand
CCCCGCCTATATTCCTAAATCCCTTCGGGATAAAAAAATAAAAACAGCAATCACCACTATGCCAATTATTTTCACCCAATAGGTGAAGATTTTTATCGGCCTTTATCGTTATAAAATTAAAAATCAATCGCGGTTCTTGGGGCTAACAGCCGTTTAATTATCAGAAATTTAAATGAAATTATTTCCTAAACGGCGCTATAATGCTATAATGAATTTGCAAAGGAATTCCAATGGGCGTAGAGGTTAGGAAAATAGTATAAATGTTTAAGGAGTTTTGGCCGGGGTTTGTTTTAGGGCTTTCTGTGGGCGGATATTGTTTGTCGGCGTGCGCCCCGATTTTTTTCCCTTATCTGTTCAGCGAAAAAAGGGAAATTAAACAATCTGTTCGGATCATCGCTGAATTTTTGGCCGGCCGTTTGTTGGCCTACCTGATTTTTGGTTTTTTGGCCGGTTTTATCGGCCAACAAATTCTGCCTGCTCCGGAGAACAAAAAAATTGTCGGGCTGGCGATAATCTTTTCTTCGCTTCTGCTGCTTATTTATTCCGCCGTCAAAAACTTTCCTAATTTTTCTTTTTGCCGGCGCCTGGGCGGGGCAAAAATTTTTGCGGCTTTCCCGTTTTTGTTTGGTTTATTGATCGGATTCAATGTTTGTCCTCCGTTTATTTTGGGTTTTAGTTATTTACTAAAATTGGGCAGTTGGAGCAAAGGGCTGATATTTTTTTCCGCTTTTTTTCTTGGGACCACGGTTTTTATGCTTCCGTTGTTCTTTTTTATGCCGCTTAGCGAGGTGTCTAAATTTCGAGTTGTTGCCCGGATTGCCGGTTTAATCAGCGGTGTCTACTTTTTATTCCTGGGACTGAAGTTGTTTTTGTAATTGCAATTGGGGACACGATAAACACTTGTGCACACTTCTACCCGCCAACTAGATCTTCCCATTCCCGCAGGAAACGACGATTATATTTGACAAGAGGGTTTTATTTTTGATAGGCTTAGCGTTGGGACGAAAAAATTATTGACCTCTCTCAGGATTATATGTTAAATATTGAAGGAACTTTAGACGGAACAACTGATGGTCGTTTTTTTATAGTCGGAGGCAGGTTTTGAAACGGTGTCCAATTTGCAACACAGATAACGAAGAAAAGGATGAAATTTGTTATTATTGTAGAAAGACTTTGCTCCCCTCTTCAAAGGAAGAAGGGGGGGGGCCGGCGGTGCAGAAACCGGCTGCCGATACTTTTGATGATCAGCGCTACCAGCTGGTTTTTTCGAAAAGGGAAGTAATGGAGGTAAGCTTTGCCGAGTCGGTGCGCCGGCGGCTTAACCAATGGGCGAAAGAATTCCCTGAGCATCAGATCGAAGATTTCGGAGAAAAAATTGAAGTTTTATCACTAGTGGAATTGCCGGTCTATCGGGCGGTTTTGCATACTCAATATGAATCCCGCCGGCGGGTTGGCGAAAGCCGGGCTCCTTACCGTGGGGAAGCGTTGAGTAAAACGCCGGCCCAAAAAGACAATATCGATGTTTGGCAATATCCTTCCGAAGAAATTAACGATTTCCGGATGCAGCGCGGCTCTTATGCTATTCCTGACAGTCGTCAGGCGGCCAACTGTTTGCGTTGTTTAGGCCAGGCGGAAGAAGTTTGCGATCGCTGTAACGGCCAACTGCAAATTAGTTGTGAAAAGTGCGAAGGGTTGGGTAAAATTGTCTGCCCGGAGTGCAAGGGGCGGGGCGGAATTTATTGTTGGAACTGCGGCGGCCGGGGGAAAACCGGTGTTTCCGGTTCGGAGATTGTTTGTATCGAGTGCAGCGGTAAAGGTAAATCAACCTGCAATAATTGTAAAAACGGATATCTGGAATGTGTCGCCTGCAAGCAGGGCACAGTCCAGTGCACCAAATGTTTAGGGAAAGGTATTTTGCCTTGCGCTGAATGCGAGGGGCAAGGCAAAATAATGAATTTTTTGTGTTTTGAGGCCGAATTCAACGCTAAGTTTGATGTCGAGCTGATCCCGCCCAATAATTTGCCTGCGGAAATAGCCTTGGAAAATTTTCAAGAACAGGCTAAAGCGAAAAAGATTTTGGAAACAACGGTTAGAGAATTTCTTTTGGCGGGCGACAGCTTTAAAACTTTGAATTATCCGGAAGTCAAAAAAGCTATTTTGTTACTGATCGAAAAAAGCCGGCAAACACTGCAAAAAGACAAGCAGACCAGAATAATTAAACAAAAACTACTCTTGCAGAAATTCAGTGTTTTTCAGCTCGATTATCGTTATGGCGAAAAAAAATATCAGCTTTGGATTTACAATGATTTGAAACAAGTTGTTGCCGAAGACAGTCCTTTTCTTGATGTTTACCGGCAGTTAATGTTTTTGGCCGAAGAGAAATTTCAGCAAAAAAAATATTTGGAAAGTTTGGCGCTTTTGGAAAAAATAATTCCGCTTTTACCGGAAGCCAAAAGTTTGATACAAAAAAAAATAAACCGGATCAGAAAAATTATCGAAAGGGAACATATCTGCGGGGCGTTGTTGGCTGGAGCGGCGGGCTGGTTTTTTTATGGGTTGTTAAATATTTTAATTTGGGGGGACATAAATCGGTATTTCTATTTCCCGCTTTTCCTGATTTTATTTTTTACGCTTTTGTTCACCGGCCTGATCGGCTGGGCTTTGGGAAAATATCCTTTTTTAAATCTGGAAACAGCAGCCAAACGAATTAAAATTTCCGCCTTAATCGCTTTATCGGCAACAACGGTTTTATATCTGCTGGTTTTTTTAGTCCCGGGTTATAATCCGCTGCGCAAAGCCGTCGAAAACAATTTCCGGAGAGAGTATCAGCGCCGCTTTGTCAAAGGTCTTCCTCAGTCGCCGCAAATGAGCGATATAAAATTTCTGGAGCAGTTGATAAAAAAATACGAAAAAACTAAGGTTGATTTGTCCGGCGCCAAAAAAGATTTGGGAACTTTAAAGTTACTGTTCCGATCCTTCTCTGTGCGGGCTTGCAACGAAGATATAAAATATTACAATTGGGCGGTAACCGCTCAGAAGTGGAGTCCGGGCGAGCAAATTTTGTATCTTGATAAAATTATTAAAAAGTATCGGCCGGCCGGTATCGATTTGTCTTCCCTTGAACGGGAGATGGAAAGGTTGAAAAGCACATAAAAATGTTTTATTATTTTTCCGATTTATTAAATAAGGATGTCTTAAACGCCAATAATCAGAGGGTTGGCAAGCTCTGCGATTTGTATATTTTGGCTAACGAGATTTATCCCCGGGCGACATTTTTTGTCGTAAAAAACAAACTGTTTGGAAAAAAATTCGTTTATATTCCCTGGAATAAGATTGAGTCGATTGAAGAGGAAATCAGAATAAAAAACAACGGAGAAGAATTGCCCAGCCTGGCGCCGGGAGAAGATATCAGTCTGCGTTATAATATTTTAGATAAACAGGTGGTCGATATTTATAACCGGAAGGTAATTCGGGTTAACGATTTGCATCTGCTGAAATTGGACAACGAACTGCGGCTGGCGCATGTCGATGTGGGTATCCGGGGACTGGTTCGCCAGTTAGGCTGGGAAAAAATTGTCGATTTTATTATCCGGAAACTTTACTCCCGGGCAAAATATTTGCAGCGCGAACAGTTAATCTCCTGGAAATATATTCAGCCTTTATCGGTTCAGCCGCTTTTGGGGACGATTAAGCTGACGGTGCCGCAGAAACAATTAGCCCAAATTCCGATTGCCGATTTAAGCGAGATTCTTTTGGATTTGGACATGTATCAGCGCATCGCCCTCTTCCGGTCGTTAAATTTAGAAACGAAAGCTCATATTTTAGATGAGGTGGATGTGAAAATTCAGCAGGAACTCCTGGAAGGTATTGAAGATTATAAGGAAAAAGCAAAACTTTTGGAAAAAATGGCCCCGGACCGGGCGGTGGATTTGCTGGCGGAGCTGCCGCGGAATGTGGTGAAGGATTTATTGGTTTTAGTAGAGAGTTCGCGGGCGCATAAGCTATCCACTCTTCTTGGCTATGCCAGCGATTCGGCCGGCGGGTTAATGACTACGGAGTTTATTGCTTTTTTGGAGGCGGTGACCATCGAAGAGGCCTTGGAGAAGATAAAAAATTCGCCGATTCATACCGAAACAATTTATGTTGTGGACGGGCAGAATCATCTGGTTGGTTCAACCAGTCTGCGCCGGATGATCGGGGCCGGCTCCAAGGAGGCGATTTCTCTGACGATGATCCCCCGTCCGATTTGTGTTCATCTGCATGACAGCGCCCAGGAAGTGGCCTACCTGATGGACAAATATAAACGCTTTACCATCCCGGTGGTGGATAAAAATAAAATTCTCCAAGGTGTCATCACCATTGACGATTTGTTCAGCCAGGTCATCTCCCTAGCCTGGCGCCGCCGGAAAAAAACGGGCTGATTATCGGGACTCGGTTCTCGAGGTTCGGGGCTTGCCGGAAGCAAATATAAAAGTTGTAGTGAATATCATCGCTTGACCCTTGGTTTGTTCTCTATTGTCTGCCTGCTTCTCCTTAGGAAATTAGCTTGTATGAATATATTGAATGTGGTAATATGTGAAATAATGTTGTATAGCAAAAAATGGAGCGTTTCCGATGCTACTTAAAGGATATCTAACAGTAGAAAAAGTTGCTAAACAGCTTGGCCTGTCTGAATATAGAGTGCGTGAACTTATTCGAGAAAAACAAATTCGCGCGACGAAGATAGGGCAGTGGAGAGTGAAGCCGGAAGATTTAGATGCTTTTATCAGGGCGAGAACTAATAAGTAGAAAGAGTTAAATACAACTAAACGCACTTAATATTATAGAATCGGAGAAGATATAACCGAATATTAGATAGAAAAATGGAGGTAAAAATAAATGCATGATATACCAATAAATGTTTCTAAAAAAATTCTTGCTGACATCAGTTCGGGTATCTATAGAACTCCAGCGAATGCCTTGAAAGAATTGGTTAGCAATGCATTTGATGCTTCTGCCCATAAAGTAGTCATATCGACAAATGCCCCCTATTTTGATGTTTTTACATGTGAAGATGATGGGGACGGAATATCTTCTAAAGAGTTTGAAAAGATTGTCAACATTATCGGTTCTAGTAAAAAACGTACGGGAGGAGCTATTGTTAGCAATATCGGCCGGCCGATCATAGGAAAAATTGGGATTGGGTTCTTAGCCGTTGCTCAGATTTGCACTAAATTTACAGTTATTTCTAAGAAAAAAGGAGAGAAAAACTACTTTCAGGCAACAATCGATTTAAAACAGTTCGAGGATGTGGAGAAAGAGAAAAGCTATACTAATGGCGAAGGAGATATTAGTCTGGGAAGTTGCCAGATAGAAGAAGATTTGGAGGATGAGCTTGGTAAAGACACACATTACACTAAGATCATTATGGAAGAATTAAAAGAGGGATTCCGTTCTAAGCTTGTACAAGAGGAACAAGAGGAATCTAAGAGAATATTTAAAATTACAAAGAAAGCAGCTAAAAGCGATACCCTAATCAAATTTATCGAAAGCATAAAAAACAAAACTTTTAATGAGTTATCTCAATATGACCAATTAATCTGGGAGATAGGAATACTTTGTCCAGTTGAATACATGGACAGCGGACCTTTGCCTGACAATGAGATTATCCATTCGGATATAAAAAGGTTAAGAGGGTACAATTTTAAAGTGTTTATTGACGGATTTGAGATGAGAAAGCCGGTCCTTTTTCCCACAGACAAAGATTTAAATAAAAAAGATAGTGATTACAAAATATATCCCTATATATCCTTTCAAGAGAAACCCAGTATTCCCAATCTCGCTTTTACTGGTTATATTTTTCACCAGAGAAAGAAAATTCTCCTACCTGAATTGCAAGGCGTTCTAATTCGTATAAAAGATGTAGCAGTTGGCGGATACGATAGGACTTTTTTGCATTATCCCAAGGCTGAAGGACCGATGTTTAATCAGCTTACTGGAGAGATTTTTGTAGAAAGCGGACTTGAAGAGGCTCTGAATATTGATAGGAATAGCTTTAATGAGGCCCATCCTCATTTTTTAAAACTTCAACAATTTCTCTGGGATTATTTAGGCGGCCAAAACGGCGTTTTTAAAGATATAAGGAAACGATCAAAGGAAAGAAGGGATAAGGTTCACAAAAAACAATCGGAAGAAGAGTTAATGAAAATAATAGCTTCTTTGAAAGATAAGCTCGAATTAGATATCACATTAGAGCGGCAGTCAAAAACCTCTGAACACCCATATAACTATAATAAAAATGAGAAAAAAATAACTATTTTCTCGAATTCGTTCTGGGCTAAGGATAGCAAGACGAGACTTTTTCAAGAGAAAATAGTGGTCGCCATGATAGGCGCGCGAGAAATCTCTAAGGATATAGATTCATTTGAGAAGAATATCCTGAAAATATTTAGCTATGGGAAATAAAAATGACGAATGGTCAGAAGAGTGACATAAAGAAAGTAAATGAGAAAACAATAGATGCTTATTCTGATTTTGGCGGTCTAATAAAGCATACCGCAAGATGTTTATTATGGTTGCCGGAAGCACGAGCATTAAAACAAGAGGGGAACAGATGCCTGAGATATTTCACGCTTCCTGGCAAGTGGGCTTGGGATATTTTCTTCTTTGAAAAGGAAGGCATAATTCAAAAAGATACAAGAGGTTTTCCAGAAGTAAGATTTTGTGATAATAACTCAAAGTCTTATTCTGATGCGAAAAGGCTGCTTGGAAATACTATAGGAAAGAAAGAAAACTTTGAAAGATTGGTACTTAATGAGCAAAAAGAATTTTGGGACGGCTTCCCTTATGATATTTATAATTTAGATTTCTGCGGCACATGTTTTCCCGATAACCAGCCCCCTTTCTCTGAAACATTCCAAGCCATAGAAAAGATAATTGAAAAACATGTTGAGGGCAATCATTTCCCTTTTGTAATATTTCTTACCATGAAAGCATATGATGGTGAAACAAATCCTCAGGCAAAAGAGCAATTAATTCAGAACATAGAAACAAATAGAGTCAACACCAGTCTTGCCCAACAAATAGCCACCATCATTCCAAATACCCAAGATTTTGTTACTCAAAATTTTACCGATTTTATAGTTATAAGTGTGCCTAAAATAATTTGCCATCTTGCAGAAAGGCATTGTGATTTGGATGTAGGGAGTAGGGCGAAATATTTACGTTCAAATGACGAAATAGGCAATTTCTTTATAACAAAATTTGTCTTTAAATTCTCACGGCGTAAACAGAGCCATCTTGCAGTAATGAACCAGAATTATATTAACAATATTTTAAATATCATGCGACTTGATAACGTTATAACAATCGATAATAATTCAATAACTCAAGATATAAGAAGGTCGGGCGATGAGCTAAAACAATATATTCAACAAATAAATCAAAATCCATTGGAGAGCCAATGAAAGTTTTGCTTGTTGAGCCAAACTTCCCTATACCACCTAAGAGCAAAAATCATAGGGATTTCCTGCCAATAGGTTTGCTTAAATTGGCAAGCTATCATAGAGCAAAGGGTGATGAAGTAAGGCTTATTAGAGGCAATCAATATCTTCAAGAATTTCATCCTAATCAAATTAAAATAACCTCTCTCTTTACATACTGGTCTAATCATGTTTGGGAAAGTGTTAAGTTTTACAAGGAAACCTACTCTAAGGCGAAGGTGATTGTAGGGGGTATCTACGCATCATTGATGTCTGAACATTGCAAGCAGTCAGGATGTGATGAGGTTTTTGTAGGCGTGGATGACCGGGTTGAAAAATTTAAGCCAGCCTATGACCTTGTAGATGTAGATTATCAGATTGTTCATACCAGCAGGGGATGCCTAAGGAAATGCAAGTTTTGCGGTACATGGAAAATCGAGCCGAAGTTTATTTCTAAAAAGAGCATTAAAGATGAGATTTGCAGCAATAGGGTTATTTTTTATGACAACAATCTTTTAGCTAATCCCCATATAAAAGAGATTTTAGAAGAATTGAAGAACGCAAAATACAACGGCAGGGTTGTTTATTCTGAGAGCCAGTGCGGGATAGACGGGAGATTGCTTACTACTGAGGTTGCCAAATTGCTTAAGCAGGCAAGGTTTTTGAATCCAAGAATCGCCTGGGACCACAGTTATGATCAGCGGAGCATGATAGGAAAGCAAATCGATATGCTTGTTGAAGCTGGTTATCCGACCAAAGAAATCTATGTCTTTATGATCTACAACTTTGAGACGGATTACTATGAAATGCTAAAGAAGTTGAAACAATGCAAGAGATGGGGAGTGCAGATTGCTGATTGCAGATATAGGCCTTTAAATCAGACATATGACAATTACAATCCCCGCAAGGAGCAAACAAGGGATGACTATTTTATTCACGCCAAATGGACAGATTGGCAAATAAAGCTTTTTAGAAGAAAAGTTAGGCAACAGAATATCATGATAAGGCACGGATTCGATTTTTATAGCAGGGATTTAGAGAAATGGGGTGCGAGAAAAAGAGAAGAAAAGCTTTTGAATAAAGAAACTAATAATAGAATAGATTTTATCAATCAATAAAAATTTTGATAAGAAGGACAGGAATAACGATTTTGACGATTGATTTGTTTCTGCGAAGGTAAAAAAATCATGCGATTGACGGATAATGAAAAAAGAGATGCGATAAAGTTTCTTCAAGAAGGCAGGCCTCTGCCTGATAAATACAGGTTCCTTTTGTTTGCTGATGACCGGGAAGTTGAGCTTGTGTGGAATGGCAAGACGCAGGAAGTTTGCAATCTCGTTTTGCCCTTTCAGACCATTGAACATATTGATGAGCCGAGAACTGAGAAAAACAAGGGGGTATCTATATGAAAAAAAATCTTTTGGATACAAAAACAGCTTCCTGGGGGGAGTTAATTAAGAATGGAAGAACCTTTATGGTCCCAAGATTTCAAAGAGATTATTCCTGGGAGGAAGAACAATGGGATGATCTTTGGTATGACTTGGTTAATTTAGAGGAAGAGGATTTTCATTATCTGGGGTATTTAGTATTACAAAATAGCCCCACAAATGAATATCTAGTTATTGACGGACAGCAAAGATTGACGACTTTAAGTATTATTGCTTTAGCGGTGATTCAACACATCGCGGAATTGATTGAGAAAGGTAAGGATTGTAAAAACAACGAAGAGCGCAAGAAATTGTTGATGGACTCGTTTCTTGGATATAAAGACCCTTCTTCTTTAGTGGCAAAAAGCAAATTAACGCTGAATCGTAATAATAATGATTTTTATCAAAGTTACTTATTGCGTTTTAGAAAACCAACGAGTAAAAGTAAACTTAAACCTTCGGAAAAGCTTCTGATTAGCGCGGTCGAATATTTTTATGAAAAGATAAAGCTTAAGTTTGGGCAGGATATTTCAGGTGAGAAATTGGCTGATTTTCTTGATAAAAAAACAGCGGATCAATTTGTATTCACGTTTATTACTGTTGATAATGATTTGAATGCTTACAAAGTATTTGAAACACTTAATTCAAGGGGGGTGAGGTTATCTCCCACGGATTTGTTAAAAAATTATTTGTTTATGGTGGCGGCTCAAAAAGGCGAAACTGATATCGATCAAGCTGAAAGACAATGGCAAAGTATTAATAATATTTTAGGTGGAATAGAGGTTACCACCTATCTAAGGCATTTCTGGAATTCGAGAAATATGATCGCCAGAAAGCAGAATTTATTTAAAGTCGTTAAGAATTCAATTACTGACGCGGATCAGGCTTTTGCTTTATTAGATGAACTGGAAAATAACGCGCAACTTTACGCGGCTTTTTCTCAGCCGGAAGATGAACTTTGGAAACAGGCTGAGCAAAGCGAATATATCAGACAATTGAAATTGTTCAGCGTAACCCAGTGCTATCCTCTATTGTTGGCAGCTTATAAAAAATTTGACGCGAATGAATACGCTCGTTTATTAAGATGCTGTTGCGTGATTGCTTTTCGATATAATGTGATTGGCGGGCTAAATCCCAATAAACTTGAAGATGAATACAATAAAACGGCTCAGGATGTTCATGCCGGTAAGCTGAAAAACGCGCGGGAAATATTTCATAATCTAAAATCAGTTTATGTCACTGACGAAGAGTTTGAAAGCTCATTCGCCGCCAAAAGCATTACTACCAAGGGGAAGGGCGTGAAACTGGTTAGGTATATTCTTTTCTCATTGGAAAATCAGATAAGCAATAAAAAATATGATTTTAGTGACAGTTCCGTAACTATCGAGCATATATTACCGGAAAATCCTTCTCAAGGCTGGGAGTCATATTTTACTATTGAAGAGCAAATTCAATTTGTATTTCGTTTAGGCAATTACGCTCTTTTGGAAGAATCAAAAAATAAAATGTGTCAAAACGACCTTTACCTGACAAAGAAAGAAATTTATAAAACAAGCAGTTATAAGATAACAGCCCAAGATAACGTAGGCGATGAATGGAGTCCTGAAAGAATTTTAGAAAGACAAAAGAAGTTGGCAAAATACGCTAAAACTGTCTGGAAATTTGAGTGATTTATGGCGCTGCATAAAGATTTTCCTAAAGATAAATTTGCGATTTTAGAGCCGGAGATTCGCTGGTTTCCGGCTGATGAGGCGTTGCGGGAGCAAGGTTATGAAAAACTGCTCCCGCCTTTTGTGCCGGAGCTTAGGAAACGTGTTAAGGAGTGGCGGGATAGGGGCTACGAGGGGGCGAGTGCGACATCAAAGGCTCTTCTTAGCTGGTGGTTCAAAGAAGAACATCTTGCTTATGGGGTGGATGGCAAGGCATTTTCCTTTCGGTATTATTTTGCCCAGCGTGAGGCAGTTGAAACTATTATCTGGTTGTATGATGCTGCCGGGGTAAGAAATAAATATGACCTTTTGCCATTTGATTCTTTGGGGCGCGTAAGCCCGAATATGTTTGATGAGGACTGGCTTCGGTTGGTTATTAAGATGGCGACCGGAAGCGGTAAAACCAAGGTAATGAGTTTGCTTCTGGCCTGGTCTTATTTTCATAAGCTCTATGAGCCGGAGTCGGGGCTTGCTCGCAATTTTCTTTTAATCACGCCGAATATTATCGTGCTTGAGCGGTAACTACTCAGGTATATGGCCGCTCATAATTAAACGTATTGGAAATTGAAAGT
>JBDRON010000047.1:0-3665 GCA_043810025.1 Elusimicrobiota bacterium | reverse complement strand
AAGAATAAGAACCTTGCCCTTGGCAATAACCTTTTTTTCCGCTTATGCTTTAAAGAAAAAGCCCCGCGTTTGACACGGGGCTTTTTAATAGTATTTTTATTTTTTATGATATAATGAATTAATGAATTTTAAATTTATGCCAAAAAAGAAAAATATTTTAATTTTTGTTCTAATAGTTGCTTTTTTAGTTGCCGGTAGCACCGCTTATATAGTTTTTAAAATAAGAACATTTCCGGCCCAGAAAGAAGAAATGTTGTCGGAAAAACAATTAAGGGAACTGGATGTTTTAAGAAAAAATGCTCAACCCTTAACTGAGGAACAAATAAAACAACAAACTCAAGAACTGGACGCACTAGGCAAGAAAGCAAAACCCTTGACTCAAGACCAAATTCAAAAACAACTTGAAGAATTAAATAATCTTCGTCAGGTGCAATAATTAAATATAAAATAATAAAACACTATGAACAAACAAATTTCGCCAAAAATAATATCTATAACAGCCGTTATCCTCGTGGCGGTCTTTGCCTTTGTTTTCTACATCCTTGCCTGGACAGAGCCTTCGGCAATTCCGCCCTCGGCAAATATTTCAAGCCCAATTAATGTGGGCACTACTACACAATACAAACTGGGAGCTTTGGGCGTGGGAGGAGTTTTTCAGGCAGATAGTCTGACATATACGGCCACCTCAACATATTTGGCTGCCCTTGGCGGTAAAGTCGGCATCGGCACCACTGGTCCTGATAGAAAACTGGATGTTTTAGATTCAGGAGGTAACCAACTAAGATTAACTTACACTGACGGAACAACATATACAGACTTCGGAGTTAACGCCAGTGGTTTTTTGACTATTAACCCTTCAGGTACACAAGTTATAATAGGCGCAAACAAGGGATTGGTAGTTGGGACAAATGCTTCAGATATTTCCGGAACTAATGGCATGATTTATTACAATACTACAAATAATAAGTTCAGATGTTATAAAGGCGGCGCCTGGGCTGATTGTTCTACTTTTGGAGCAACAGTTAAGGGTGAGGTACAATCCTTCGGTCCTGGTAGTTCTGCCGTTAACGTAGCTTCCGGTGGTTGGGCCATGTGTCCTTCCGGACAATACGTTTGTGGTGCTACGCTTTCTAATGCCTCAGGTCATCTTACCTTGCTACTTCGGTGTTGTGGGGACTAACAAATAAAACAATAAAAAATATACAGAAAAAAATTATTTTACTCATCGGTTTAATCTGGATAGTTTTTTCAGTAGTTTATATCGCCCGAGACCTTTGGGATGATTTTAAAATAAACCAAATTAATGAAGCTTACCAGCAAGGGAGACTGGATACAATAAATACCTTAATTCAGGCGGCAGAAACAAGTTGCCAAGCAGTGCCGGTTTCCAATGGTCAAAAAACCATTGAAATTATTAACGCTGCTTGTCAGAAATAATATTTTTAAAGAAAGATGAATGAAAAAATCCCGTTAAAAATTATAATCAGCATATTGTTTGCAGTGCTTTTTATTTTCTTTACGGGAAATCAAGCAAAAGCTGAAGGGGTTTTTGATTCTTGCGAGGCAGGATCTCTTGCGGGGCCTATTTTCTTCAATTATTCAATGGGTTATAAATTTACTCTTAGTGAAGACGGGCAGATAACTAAACTCTGCGGATTTTTTTCAGGAACACGAACGGTTAATCTGTATAGTTCTGCATACGTTGTTTTGGCTAGCGCTTCAGTCACTGCTAACGGCACCAACTGGGTGTGTAGCGATATCACTCCGGTTAATGTTAGCTCGGGACAATCATACTTTGTTATAGTTTATAGCGGCAGCGGCGCATATTACAGGACTGGTGAGACTTTGGGCGCAACCAAAGTTTGTCAGGGCGTTACAATTAATTATTCGGCCTGGCAACAATTTTCGGGCACATTTAATTCTTCTCATAATTCATCTATTGTTACGATGTACGGAATGGCGGATATCGTTTTTATCCCTGGCCAGACCGTGGGGATGGTTGGCAATGTTTCAGGCTTTGCCTGGTCTGAAAACATCGGCTGGATAAGTTTTAATTCAAGCAATTGCGATATTGATGGAGATGGTTTATATGACGGTAGTCCTCTTGGCTGTCCAGCTTCAGGTAGTGTCAATCCTTATAGCGTAGATATTGATTCTGACGGATATTTTTACGGCTATGCCTGGTCTGAAAACATCGGCTGGATAAGTTTTAATCGGACCGATACTGGCAATCCGCCAGAAGCTCCATATAACGGAGGTAGCGGGCCAATCGCCACTTTTGATTCTGTGAGTGAAAAAGTCAGCGGCTGGGCAAGAGCTTTGGTTAACGGCGGCGGCTGGGACGGCTGGATAAAATTAGGAGATGATTCTGGTGTTTGGCCTGCCGGTGGTCAGCAGGTTTCCATTGTGGCTTCAGATGAATTTATGGGCTGGGCTTGGGGAGATGATGTTGTCGGCTGGCTAAGTTTTAATTGCCTGAATCAGGGAGTTTGCGGTGCGTCAGATTATAAGGTGATAGTTTCTTTTACTCTTCCAAATCCCCCACCTTATGTAGAAAATACTCAGACCGTTAGTCAAAATTATTGCGGAATCCCTGGAGATATGGGCCAAGTCAGTTTTGAATGGACATACAGGTCAGAAGACGAATCTCAGACCCAATATAATCTCCAAGTAACCGACTTTGCAGATACGGACTTTTCTAATCCCTCAATAGACTGTACAAAAAATCAATCAGTGCCACCCGATGGCCTAGGGAGCTCTGGGGTGGTGGTTGTTACGCCTGCTCCTGTTGTTGATTGCGACGCTCCTAATGGTTTCCAAGTGGCTTATGGGCAATCATACCTCTGGAGAGTGAGAGTTTATGATGGAGTTGCCTGGTCGGATTTTGAGCCGGCTGGCGGAGTTTCTTTTACAACCGAAAATCATCCATATCCTCGGGTTGATTTTGATATCTCCACAGAAAATCCTAGCGCGAGAGAAGAAGTTAACGCCACCAGCACTTCAGAAGTTTTTGTCGCGGGAGAGCCCGGCTATAAATGGGAAATTAATCCTTCGGACCACGGTACTTTTAAGACCTCTGATATTATTCCTAGTCCCAAAATGGAATTTACAGAATCAGCTACATTAAAATTAACTGTAACCGACTCTTCGGGTTACTTTTGCGATGATAACAAGATTATAACCGTAGAGCTCTCTCTGCCCGACTGGACCGAGGTGCCGCCTATCAGTTTTCTAAATAAGCTTTTGGTGGCCATTTTTAATTTTTTAAAATTCTAACCGCCTTACCGGGTTTACTTTTTTTTAAAATTTGCTATCATTATAATATCTAAATTTTAATAGATAATTTTGGATTTGGGAATAAAATTAACATAATACGAATCTACGAATTATATCCGAATCTACGAATATTAGAATCATTCGGAAAAATTAGTATCATTCGGATTATATTCATGTTGAATAACCAAATTTCTTATTTTAAAAATGAATCAGTTTGTTCCGCTTTTGGTTGGCCTTGCCGCTTTGGTGGTGGGCTCGGTTTTGGGTTATTATGCCCGCCAGTCAATCGCCAGAAAAAATTACAGAACAATAGAAGCCAGACTCCAGAAGAAAGTGGGTCAAGCCCGGCAGGAGTCTGAAACAATTCTCTCCTCGGCCAAAGAAAAGGC
>JBDRON010000046.1:0-11826 GCA_043810025.1 Elusimicrobiota bacterium | reverse complement strand
AACTTAGCTTCCCGATTAGCCGCAATTAATTCTTTATGTTCTTCCACCTATATATTATATTAAATTTTTAGCTATTTTCATAGCCCCACCTGCGCAGATACGGAACGGTCACGACCGTTCCCTACAAAGTCAATAAAAGAGGCGGGGGGTAGGGGAGATTTAGTAATTATTTTCTAAATCCCCCTTATCCCCCTACGTTTCGCTTTCTGAGGTGACGGATATTTCTTCCAGGGCTGGGATTTCACTGAGGTTTTTCAGACCAAAATATCGCAAGAACTCGTCTGTGGTTGAGTAGAGCAGCGGGCGGCCGGGGGCTTCTTTGCGGCCGCAGATCCGGATTATTTTTCGTTCCAAAAGTTTGCCCAGTATGGCGCTTACCTCTACTCCCCGGATGGACTCAATCTCAGCCCGGGTAATCGGCTGGCGGTAAGCTACGATCGACAGTGTTTCCAACGCCGAAGGGGAAAGCTTCAGGGTAAGTTTATCTTTTAAAAGTTTTTTTACCCAAGGAGAAACTTCTTCGGTGGTTGACAACTGGTATCCCCCGGCGATCGGTTGAATCTGGATTATCTTTTGCTGTTGACGATAATCTTCCCCGAGATCTTCAATACATTTTTCCAGCAGCGCTTTATCTTTTTCTTCGGTTACCGCGCTGATTTTTTCCACGGTTAAAGGTTTTTCCGAGACGAATAATAAAGCTTCAATAATTTTTTTTAATTGCGCTGTTTCCATAATCAATTCAACTCCTCCTCAGGGGCAGCGGTACGATACAGGTGGATCTCGCCAAAAATTCGGTTCTGGCGGGCAACTATTTTTTTTAGCCGGATTAATTCTAAAAGAGCGATGAAGGTGACAATCAAAAACAACCGCGAATCTTCCGGCCCAAAAAGTTCATAAAAATCCAGCGAACCTCTCTGGGTTAATTCTTCCAGAATCTGCTCGATTCTTTCTTCTACCGAAAACTCCTCACCCTGAATTTCCTGGATTTTTGCTTCTTCCAGCTTCACCAGAACTTTTTGAAACGCTCCGAGCAGATCAAAAAGCGAAACATCTAAGGTAAACTCTTCATCAGGCAGATCAACCGCCGGCCGGCTGAAGAATTCCCTTTGCCGGCTTTCCTTCTCCCCGAAAACCTGAGAAACTTCTTTGAACTTTTTGTATTCCAGTAATCGATTTACCAATTCGGTCCGCGGATCTTCCGCTTCTTCATCAGTTGGCGCGGGTAAAAGCATCTTTACTTTTATTTCCATCAGGTTGACCGCCATGACCAAAAAATCTCCGGCTAAGTTGATATTCAGCGCCTCCATTAACTCCATATACTGCAAATATTCAGCGGTAATCTGGGAGATGGGGATATCGTAAATGTTCAGATCGTCCTTCTTTAATAAGTAAAGAAGTAAATCAAACGGTCCTTCAAAAGTATCTAAATGTATCGAATAGTCCATCAGTTCCCTTCAAACAAGTCGTGTGTCATGAGTCTTAGGTCATGAGTCCTGGGTTTAAAAGACTCAATGCCTTTAAGCTCATAACCCACAACCCATGACTCATAAGCGGTTTTTTATAGATTCATTGCCTTACGCGCTTCCCTCATTGTGTTCTGCGCGGCCTGGCGGGCTTTTTCCGAGCCTTCTTCCAGAACTTTTTCCCAAAGTTCCGGTTGGTCTTCCATGGTTTTTCGTTTTTCCCGGATCGGGGCCAGAATTTTTTCCATTAAATCCCTTAGTTGCTGCTTACAGCTGACACAGCCACGGCGGCCGGCCCGGCATTCTTGCTCAACGGTCTGGGTATTAGCGCCGTCAAAAACACTGTGGAAACCAAAGACTACGCAGCCTTGCGGGTGTCCGGGATCATTAAGCCGGATTTTTACCGGATCGGTAAACATCTCCTTTATTTTTTTGGCAACCAGCTCCGAAGTATCGGAGAGATAGATGCAGTTACCGTAAGACTTGCTCATTTTCCGGCCGTCCACACCGGGAAGTTTCGGAGTATTGGTCAACAAGGATTCCGGTTCGACAAAAGTTTTACCGTAAAAACTGTTAAAGCGGCGGGCAATTTCCCGGCTTAATTCGATATGGGGAAGCTGGTCCATGCCGACCGGCACAAAATTTGCCTGATAGATCAGGATGTCCGCAGTCTGCAGTAAGGGATAGCCCAAAAACCCATAAGTTGACAAATCCCGTCCGGTCAACTCCTGTTGTATCTCCTTATAACTGGGAACCCTTTCCAGCCAGGGTATCGGCGTAATCATCGACAACAACAGATGCAGTTCGGCATGTTCTAAAATAGCGGACTGCCGGAAAACCACTGCTTGCGCCGGATCAATGCCGCAGGACAACCAGTCAATCACCATCTCCCGAACGTTGTTTTTTATTTCCTTGGTATTATCGTATTCCGTGGTCAGGGCATGCCAGTCGGCGACCATATAGAAACATTGATAATCATGCTGCAACTTGACCCAATTGGCTAAGGCTCCCGCCCAATTCCCCAAATGCAGTTTGCCCGAAGGGCGCATCCCGGAAAGAATAATTTTTTTGCTCATATTATTCCCAGGAAAAGCAAACGATGGACCCAAATAATCAGCAGATACAGATAATTAAACAATCCGGCCATGAACAAGATCATAATAATAAACATCCCGTAAGGCGCTAACGATTCGTAACGGTAGGCTAAATCCGAAGGTAATAAAAACGCAAACAAGTGTGACCCATCCAACGGCGGTATCGGCAGCAAATTAAAAAAAGCCAGAAGCAGGTTAATTATCACGCCATAATTTAGGAATATGAAAATTGGACTGAGAAGCAAACCGGCAAATTTTAGTATCCAGGCAGCCAGAGCGAAGATGAGCGCTAAAAGAATATTTGAACCAGGTCCGGCTAAAGACACCAGGATTGTTCCCAACCGATAATTATAAAAACGATAAGGATTAATCGGCACCGGTTTAGCCCAGCCAAAGAGGAACGGCGATTGAAAAATAATCAAGGTTAAAGGCAGAATAACCGTGCCGAACAGATCAATATGCGGAAGAGGATTAAAAGTTATTCTTCCCGAAACCCGGGCGGTGTCATCGCCAAAACGGTTGGCCATCCAACCGTGCGCCACTTCATGAAAAATAACAGAAAACAAAAGTATTGGTAAGGTTATAATAAACATTTATCTATTCTAACAATCTAAATTTCCCTTGTCAAATAGATAATGGGGTTTAAAAAAAGAAGGAACGCCCCAATGTAATTTAATCGGGGCGTTCCCTGCCTACAATAACAAAATTATTAAAACCAGACAATTAATTAAGGGCAGACACAGAGGTCTGCCCCTACAACATCAATTTTCTATGCAATTTATGTAGGGGCGAACCTGTGTGTTCGCCCGCATGCCCTTTTAATCACCCGCAGACGCGGTTCCGTCCGCCTTCTTTGGCCTGATAGAGCATCGTATCGGCATGGTCGATAAGGTCAAAAGAAGTGCCGGCGTTTTCTGGGAATGTGGCCAGTCCCAAACTTATGGTAACTTTAATATTTCCTTCTTTCACTTTAACAATAGTTTCCTCTGTTTTTTTCCGGAGGCGTTCCGCTAAAATCATCGCCGAATCCCGATCGGTTTCCGGCATTAATACGGCAAACTCCTCACCCCCATAACGGGATAACAAATCTATCCCCCGGGTTGTCTTCTTTAAAACATCGGCAATCTCCACTAAGACCTTGTTCCCGGCCAGATGACCGTAAGTATCGTTTACTAATTTGAAGTGATCAATATCAATCATCAGCAGGGAAGTTTTATGTTGATACCGTTTTGCTCTCCTTATTTCATCGTCTAAACGAAGGGTAAAATATCGCTGAACATATAAATTCGTTAAGCCATCGGTAATGGCCATCGTATAAAGCTGAGCGTTCTCCAGGGATAACCCGCCTAAATTAGCCAAGGTGGAAAGAAACTCCAAATCATCTTCCGTGAACGGTTTGTTCGATAATTTTGGCCCCAAAACCAAAAGACCCTTCAGAACTTCCTTCTCAATAAAAGGGACAAGCAATTCGCATTTCAATTTCTTCAATATTTGGAACTCCGCTTGCTGTCCATAAATCGGTTCCAACTCCTGTAAAGGAACGAACCGGTGATAAACTAAATTACTGATCAAATTACTGTGAATATCCAGACTTACATCTTTAACCTGGTCCTCAGTCAACCCTTTAAATGATTTTATTCCCAGCAGTTCATCACCCTGCAGCCAGAAAATTACCGTTGAAGTAACACCCATTTGCCCCAGACAGGTAAGTAAAATAATTTGCAGAACAGTATTCGGATTAAGAGTAGAATTCAAATCTCTGGCGATATCGAACAAAGTATACAAATCGTAAACCTTTTTTTCAAATTGCTGTTTGAGCCGTTGATACATTTCCATGTGGCTGACAATTTGCTCATTATAAGATTTAAGTTCACTTTCCTTCTTCTCGAACTCCAGCGAAAGATGACTAAACACATTGGTTAACAAACTAATCTCATCTTTTCCTTGAACGCATATTTTGTCTTTTTTGGTCCGGTCAAAAATGACCTTCCCCTGTTGGGCAAGTTGTTTTAAAGGACGAATTAAATAAAAAATAATTCCGTAAATATTAGTGACTGCTAAAATAAAAATCACGGTGTCCAACAAATAAAACAAAAGCGGATTGCTTTTACTTGGAAAATATATCCGCCAAATAAAATAAACTAAAGAAAAAAATATTAAGAAACCACCCAAAGATAAATATTTTGTCCGGAAATCATTACTCATTTCTTTCATAATTTTTCCTCATAAATATTTGACCATTAACAGTTCATTGCCGCCGCGGGGTTGAGCTTTATATTCAATCACATCCATTACCCGGCGCATTAAATATCTTCCTAAACCGCCTTTAGCTCTCTGCTTAATTCTTTTTTCTATGTCCGGTATACTGATTGGCGACGGGTTAAAGGTCTTCCCTTGATCGGCAATCAAAACACTAAATTTATCCGCTTCCATAAAAAAAGAAATCTCGATATCGCCTGAAGTATCCCCGTAAGCATATTTTATTACATTGGTTAACGCCTCGTCCGTGGCAATACAAATATCGCTAATATCGTCTTCGGTATATCCCTCCTCTATGCCCAGAGCATAGACAAACCTCCTGATATGAGCCAGATAAGACGAATCATTAGTGATCGAAATTTTTATTGTTCTCATTTGACTTCCTTGGGAGAGGAAACTAATTTTGCCACAGCATCCTCTTCATTATAAAGGATTTGAAAAATCTTATGCAAACCCAAGATCTGAAAAACCCTCAGCACTCCAGGCCGCAGATTTACCAACAGTATGTCTCCGGAATGCTCTCTTACCTCATCAATAATACTCATAAACAATCCAACGCCGCCGCTGGAGATGTATTCTAATAAAGAAAAATCAATTATTATTTTATACTGATGATTGTTTAAAAAAATCTTAAACGTTTCTTCTAACTGGGCAGCGGTGTGCGCGTCTAAAGAGCCGCCGATTTCAACAATCGGAATCTCTTCCTCAGTAGAGCTTTTTCGAGATCGAATGTTAATGCTGATTTTACTCATTGTTTCCTCCAAACCTTAATTTACTTCTAACGAGACAAAAGTTATATCGTCATGCTGCGGATGATTTTTAACAAAATTGTTTATTTTCCCGTTTACAACTTCGATTACTGTTTCCTTCTTTATGTCGTTTGGTTTTTTTTCCTTATATTCCAGCAAAGCTAATTCCAACCGTTTCTCCCCAAACTCCTCATTTTCATTATTCATCGCTTCCGTCACACCATCAGTATAAAAACAAAAAATGTCACCGCTATACAAAGGAACCATCTCATCCCGCACCATCCGGTTAAACAAAGCGCCTTTTTCTACGCCCAGCGCCAAACTTTCCGTATTCAGCCAAACCGGATGCCCGCCCTGCAAGCTGAGAGGAGGATTATGGCCGGCGCAAGCGCAATTTAAAATTTTATACTTTGTATCCAGAATAGCTAAAAACATCGTAACAAAAATACCTCTTTTTAGTTCCTTATAGACAAGCTCATTAGTGCGGGCTAGTATTTCGGCAGCAGTTCTTTTCTCATCGATTTGAGAACGGAAAATTGTCCGCGTGATCGCCATCCCCAGGGAGCCCGGCACTCCTTTGCCGGAGACATCGGCAACTACAATTCCCAGCCGCTCCGGGGTAATCCGCATAAAATCATAGTAATCGCCGCCGATCTCCTTCGCCGCCCGATAATACGCCTGTAAATTAAAATCAGCCAACTGCGGACACTCTTTTGGTAAAAGAGATTGCTGAATCTGCTGAGCAATCTGTAATTCCTGGCCTAAGCGCTCTTTTTCAATTAATTCTTTCTGAGCTACTTGTAACCGTTCAGTCATTGAGTTAAAGGAATTGGCCAGTTGTCCGATCTCATCGCGGCTTTTTATCGTAATTTTATGGTTGAGGTCTCCGTTACCGACAATTTCCACACCTTTATACAGGCTTTTTAACGGTTTGGTAATAAATGACACCAGCATCCAGGAAACTATTAAGCCCAAAACGACCACCCCGATAGTAATCGAAATAATCATCCGGCGCATCTGACTTACCGCTTTTTTGATTCCCTCCCCGGAAAATCCCAGTCTTACCGTGCCCAATTTTTTGGCAGCAGCAAAAATTGGCAGGGAAATATCATAAAATTCACCCAGCTGAGGAGTAGATGAAGGTGTAACTAGCGGAGCATGACCTTGATAATTCAATGTTTTCAAAGTTAAAGCATCCTTAAAAGTCCCACCCCGGCGAATTTTCAAATCAGAGTGAGCAAGAACTTCTCCCTGCCCGTTCAAGACCATCGCATATAAAATCGACTGCATATCTCTTACTCGATCGATATAGCCAACGAGGAGCATCTCATCTATCTCATCGTTCACCAGTATCTCTTCCTTGGTGTTGGAGGCAAGCATCATCGCTAAAGTTTTACCTTTATCAATTATTTCATTTTCCATCGGCTGTTTCATTCGATTGGTGATTAACATCCCAACAGCGGCCATGATCAGGCAGATTAAAGCGCTGATCACCAAGCTGAATTTTACCTGCAAACTTACCATTTTTTTTTTAGACATTTTTATTTATTATTTTCAAAATTAATATTAACAAACTAAGTATAACACATATTCCCTTTTTTTCAAGGATAAAATTTTTATTCCGGTGAAATTTTGTAATTATATTTTTGTTCGCTTTCCGGCGCATACCATTTAATGAAATTCCACCCTAGGCCCAGAGGAGCCGCCTCCGGACCGCGAAATCGTTGATGGATTACCGGCAACGACTCCGGATAATATAAGAAACAGTACGGTTGTTCCTCATGCAGAATCCGGTGAATTCTCCAATAAATCTTTTTCCTTAAATTTTGCTCAAAGGTCCGGCGGCCGGTTTCCAGAAGTTTGTCTACCTCCTTGTTCTGATACCCGGCAAAGTTATACTGCCCGGCTTTCTTTTGGCTGGAATGCCAGATACTATATTGGTCAGGATCACGGCCTAAACTCCAGCCTAAAATGACTGCGTCAAATTGTCTTTTATCGATATAATTGTTCACGAACGTCGACCATTCGATAATCCTTATATTTACTTTGATCCCAACCTTCCGGAACTGGGATTGAATAATTTCGGCCGTCAATTCCCGGTTTTTGTTTCCCTGGTTAGTCATTAAAGTAAACTCAAATTTTCTCCCCCCTTTTTCCAGCCAGCCATCCTGATTGCTGTCCACCCAACCACTTTCCGCAAGCAGTTTTTTGGCCGTCTCCAGCTGATAAGGATAATCTTTGATTTCCTGATTATAAGCCCAACTGGCGGGAGGAAAAGGTCCGGTAGCCGACCGTCCAAAACCTAAAAGAACACCCTTGATTAACTCCTCCTTATTGAGAGCATAACTGAGAGCTTGCCGGACTTTCTTTTCTTTAAACAGGGGGTGTTCTAAATTGTAACCGAGATAGGTATACATAAAGGCCGGATAACGAAATTTCCGATAATGTTTAAAAAACTCCGGATAAGCGTTATACTGGTCCGGGGTTAAGCCCATACTGTCAATATTTTCCTGACGCAGCTCTAAAAACTGGACCGCTTGATCGGGAATAATTCGATAAACATACCGGGAAATGTACGGCTGGCCTTCGAAATAATCCGGGTTAGCCTCAAGAACTATTTTTTCATCAGTCTTCCATTCTTTAAAGCGGAAAGGACCGGTCCCGATTGGCTGCCGGTTTGCCGGATTGCCGTTAATCTCTTTATTCTGAAAAATATGTTTCGGAATTATTCCCATACCCCAGGACTCCAAAGCCGGAGCAAAAGGCTGCTTGTAGTTAATCCTCAGATGATGAGGACTGACAACCAGTACTTCTTTAACTAAAAGAAAATCTGATCCATAAGGGGTTTTAACAGCCGGGTCAATTAGTTTTTCGTAGGTAAATTTTACATCTTCAGCGGTGAAAGGCTGACCGTCATGCCAGAGGACCTTTGGCCGGAGAAAAAAATCAATCTGTAAACCATCCCGGGAAACTTTCCAGGATTCAGCCAAATCTCCAATTAAGATAATGTTTTGATCATACTTGACCAGACCATTATAAATCAAGCCGTTAATATCGCCGGAAGCGCTGTCTGTGGCCAGGATCGGATTAAGATAGCTGGCATCACCGATGGAAGCTTCAATGTAATTATCACCAAAGGAAGGAACTTCAGCGGCAAAAGTGAAAGCCGCCGGATAAAAACAAAACAATAAAAAACAAAGTAACAGTCTTGGGCGGAAAATAGTTTTAGATGTCATAATATAGTCTTTTTCCCCTCTCCCCTCGTGGGAGAGGGCAGGGTGAGGGGCAATTATAAATTATACCTTACACCAATCATCCCCCTTCGTGCAGAGATTTTGTAGGGGTAGTTAATTTGACAGTTTATCTATCACAGTGATGACGTAGGGCAGGGCTTTAGCCCTGCGGTTTTAAAGACGCAAGCCTAAAGGCTTGCCCTACATTGAAATCACTTAACAATTATCTTGCAAAGTTCCAATTACTGGTATGTCTAATAAATTATGGCGGTCAAATCCTAACAACGATTTTACTATCCTGATTTTCATAGACGATTGTATGATGAACACGGAATTAATTACCACCATGTTTTATTTGACACAGTGTAGATAAAAGAACTCCAGTCAAGTCGTTGTAAATTGTAAAACGTCAAATTAAATCACCCTACAAAATCTCTGCCACAAGGGGAGAGGGAAAAATATTGCAAATTATTTCTGTGAGCTAGCCTGATACAAAGTTCTCCAAGTTATTTTTGCGCAGACGCTTAATATCTTTATGCTTTTTTACTGAAACGCCGCTCCATTCCTGATGAATGATGTTGGTGAGAATAGCGTATTCATCTTCTTTGGTTACTTCGTGATCTTTCCAATAATCAGTGAGTTTATTCCGGGTTTCCTGACCCATCATCCGTTGTTGTATCCATTTTTCGCTCCTGCCGCGCTGCTGCCAGTATTCACGGGCGCGATCGAGCGAACGGGCGGGATCGCTCATATCCTGCAATCGTTCGTATCCAACCTTGGCCAGCCATAATTTTATCGGTTCTGCCTTGGGACTAGGCACAGACTGAATTAATCGTAATAATGTTTCCGGATCAGCGGCATCGGTCAGATATTTTTTTCCGTCTGCCGCTTCCATTTTCAGTTGGTGACAATTTGTCACCGACTCGCTTCCTTCCTTTTTCAGCCGTTCTTTAAGCTTATTCCAGTATTTTCTAGCTGTTTGATAATCCGATTGCTGTAACAATGCCGCGATAATATCAACCACCGAGAAATACCAGACTTCAGTCTGCTCATCGTAATGACGACGAATTTTATAGTTTTCAAAAACGGCTAATGACCTCTCTATCATAATCATATTTTTTCTCCTTCCTCACCGCTGGGTAATGTCAAAAGTAATACCCCTAAAAACAGGTTTTTTTGTGTGACTCCCTCCTTTAGCAAAGGAGGGTTAGGGAGGATTTTTATCGTCGTAAAATCCCCCTTTTTCCCCCTTTTTAAAGGGGGAAACTTAGCCTGTCAATTATCCCCTTTTAAACCACGCCGTTTCCCTCCCCTGCTTATTACAAAAAACGTCATAATTTTTCAATTACTTTTTAAATTTTTTTTCATAAAACTTTTGACATTACCCACCGCTGTCCAGCAAATCATTGTAGTATGTCCCCTATTCCTTTACTTTTGGGAGCGTAGATATTCGGCGCGGGAGTGCATTCTTTTTTCGTCGTATTTTTTGGCCAGTTCTGTTTTATCCGGAGAACCAAATTTGACGGTAAGGGAAATACGATGCGTGGGATCAATTACCGACGAGACGAATCCGTAGTCCAACTTAGTTCTAAACAAAAAAAAGCCTAATCCCAGGGTATAAATATTGGGGTTATAACCAAGTTTATAGCCTGCCCGTAAAGCGACACTCTTTAAGAACCAATATTCCATGCCCAAATTAATTTTTGCCGTTTCACCGTTCGTTTGAATATAATCGGCCGCGGCTAACAAATTGCTTTCCGTCCATTCTTTAACTACCACACCCAGCCCCGCCCGGATATTGGTTGGCAGTTTTTCCTGAACACTTCTATACTTTAATCCGGGTCCATAATTTTGCAGGGCTAACCCGAGAGATATTTTTTTATCAATGGTGCGAAAAATGAACCCTAAATCTCCGGCATAAGTATTAGCTGTATATTTTTCTCCCAGGGTGCTTTGAATGAATTTAAAATTCGCTCCCAAAAAAAACATTTCTCCAACGCTTTGCGGGAACGGCAAGAAAGATAAACTGTGTCCATAGCCAATGGTCGTTACCCGGTCTTGTTCCATTTTTACTGTTTCCGTGCGGCCATCAAGATAATTCAAATCAATATCTCCGCCATCAAAAACCATCGTCCCAATCCCCAAAGTACCTTTCTGTCTGAACGGCACAGTGCAACCTAAATATCCGTAGTAGGTATCCATAAACCCCTTTTTATACATCATCATCAACTCCGGATAAGGGATATAATCCAATCCACCCGGATTAGCATTCAGCCCACTGCTGTCATCAGCCACCGCCGTAAACGCTGACCCCATCCCCAGCGGCCGCGCCCCAATATCTTCCCGTAAAAACAACCCACCCACCTTACCAGTACCAGCATAAGTTAAGCCCAGTGATTGACCGATTAAGAACAAAGTGAGAATGATTAAAATAATTTTATTCCGCATAATTAATTTGTTGTAGGGAACGGTCGCGACCGTTCCGCCTTATAGTGGTTACCTAACCACCAAAATTTTCTTTTTCTCGACAAAATCCCCCGCTTTGATATAAACAATGTAGGACCCGCTGGCAACAATTTCATTGTCCATATTTTTTCCCGCCCATTCTATAATATTTACTCCGGCCGGTTTTCGCTCGTTATCTACGATCTCTTTAATTTCCTGTCCACTTAAATCGTAAATGGTAACGATAACATTTTCTTCCGCAGGCAAATCAAACTTAATATACAGTGGCTGATTTTTATCCGGCTCCACCAGATTATTATAAACCGTCGCATTCGCCGCGGTGACTGATTTGACGGACAAACTAGCAGCGCTAACCTCATTGGAAGGCGTATCATTAATCACCCCATCGCTATTATAACTTTTCACCCGGTACCAATATTTGGCCGCCGGATTAACACTGCTATCAATAAAAGTTTCACTGGTAAAATTATCATTCCAACCTTTAATCATTTGCCAACTGCCCGCTACCCCATTAGAATCCACCGCTCTTTCAATCGCAAACCGCGTTCCGGTGTTAGTCGAC